>NZ_JAMXSA010000013.1:0-59562 GCF_024124465.1 Microbacterium sp. CnD16-F | reverse complement strand
CGCGGCGAGGAGGATCACGACGGCGGCGGGGGCGACACCGATCCCGACGGCGAGCGCCGCGAGCCGGCCGCGCCGCGCGCGCGCCGGGGATCGCCTGCGGCGTGCCGCCATCTGCGCCTCCCCGGTCCGACTGCCCGCACCACGCTAACCCGTCGGTGTGAGGGCCCGCTGTGGGCTGCCCGTGCCGCACGTCGCGGTCAGCTCGTCACGGCCCCTCACCGACCGGAAGAGCGCTGCCTACGGTCCCCGGACGCGGCTCGGATGCATCCGGCATTTCTCCCGCCGCGGCGACCGGACAGGAGCCAGGATGTCCTTCCACAGACAGGAACTGCAGTTCACCGCGACACCCGACAAGCCCGACGCGATCTTCGCGCGGCGGATGCAGGAGGTTCACTTCTCCGACGGTCAGGCCGCGGCGGAAGGCTCGTGGGCGAGCGGCCCGACCCCCGACGGCAAGGGCGAGTTCACCTACCTCGACGGGCCCGACACCTCGGTGCCCATGCCCCCGCCGACGCAGCCGGACCCGCGCTTCTACGGCACCGACGCCAAGCCGAACCTGATCGACAAGGCCGAGGGCGTCATCAAGGACAAGTTGTCCTGAGAGTCCGATGCCGGGCGGCGACGCCCGGCATCCGCTCAGATCGACTCGATGGTCCCCGTTTGAGGCTCATCGGGCGGCTCGGACATGACGAACAGTCCGCCCGACGAGTTCGCGGCGTAGGCGAGCTTCTCGAGCCACGTCCGGTTCATCGCCGGCGCGCGCGACCCGTAGTACTTGAAGTCGAGGTCGGCGGACGGATGGATCCAGACGGATCGTCGACCGTCGCCGACGGTCGCGTCGTCGCGCCACGTGAAGAAGAACGACTCGCCACGGCGCAGCTTGTTGCCGATGACGACCTGCAGGTGTGCGAGCGCCCGGTCCTCGACCTCGGTCTTGACCTGACTGCTGTAGTTGAATCGACCCATGGGGCGGCCCTCCGGCCGAGACCGCACCGTCACCCGCGGACACGCCGTGCGTGACGGCGCTGCGGATCCGCAGGGCGGTGCATCTCCGTAGCCGTGCCACGATCCTCTCCCCGCGCCCGCCGCGCAACCCCCGGCGCGCGGTGCGCCGGGGGTCGATGTCATCCCGGGCGTGTCGGAAGACCGTGTCAGCGGCGGGATGCCGGGGCCACCGCCGCGCGGACGATCCGGAAGACGACCACCGCGGCCACCACCCACGGCCCCACGACGAGGACGGGGTCCATCCAGGTGTGGCGCACGTCCACGCGGCCCCGCCCGACACGCGAGGAGATCGGGCCGCGTCCGCGTTCGCCGAGGATGCCCGACTGCGTCACAGGGTCGTCGGGGCGGCGGGAGAACAGGGACCTCGCGTGAGCGCCCGCCGACTCGACCCGGTCGCCCAGGATCAGCAGCATCCAGTGCGGTGTCTGCCCCTCGCTGAACCTCGCGTAGGCCAGTCGCCGGATCGCCCCCGAGACGCCGTGGAGCGGCTGCGCGGTCCCGAAC
Source organism: Microbacterium sp. CnD16-F (assembly GCF_024124465.1). NCBI lineage: Bacteria > Bacillati > Actinomycetota > Actinomycetes > Micrococcales > Microbacteriaceae > Microbacterium > Microbacterium sp. CnD16-F. Next base: position 58,053 of record NZ_JAMXSA010000013.1, on the reverse strand, counting down.
ACCGGGGTGAGGCGCTCGTGCTCGATCGAGCGCTCGCGACCGGACCCGTGCGGCTGCTGCTCGGGCAGGTCCCAGTGGGCGCCGGTCTCGATCCCGGGCTGCTCGCGCGGGAAGGCGGGGCGGTCGGCGGGGTCGAGGTCGGCGCCCCAGCCGGGGATGCGGCGGCGGAGGTCTTCGGGGTCGGGGGTCTGGCCGGGCTTGTCTGCACGGTACGGCATGGTTCCTCCTCGCTCAGGCGCCGAACGTCACGACGGGCTTGATGATGCCGTCGAGCTTCGACGAGAAGACGTGGTACCCCTCGGCGATGTCGTCGAGGTCGAAGCGGTGGGTGATGAGCTCCCGCGGGGCGATGTGTCCGGCGCGGATGTGCTCGAGCAGGCGCGGCCACTGCCGCTTGACCGGCGCTTGGTTGGCGCGGATCGTCAGTCCCTTGTTCATGGCGTCGCCGAACTTGATCGCGCTGAACAGCGGCCCGTAGGCGCCCATGACTGAGACGGTCCCGCCCTTGCGGACCGCATCGATCGCCCAGTTGAGAGCGATGGGCGAGCCGCCCTGGAGCTTGAGCTTCGCGGCCGTGACGTGCTGCAGGACGTGGCCGTCCGCCTCGGCCCCGACGGCGTCGATCACGGCATCCGCGCCGAGACCGTCGGTCATCTTCTTGAGCGTCAGCACGATGTCGTCGACCTGACCGAAGTGCACGGTCTCGGCGAAGGCGAACTCGCGCGCCTTCTGCAGCCGGTAGTCGAGGTGGTCGACGACGATCACGCGGCCGGCCCCCATGAGCCAGCACGAGCGCGCCGCGGCCAGCCCGACGGGACCGGCTCCCAGCACGACCACAGTGTCGCCCTCGACGATGTCGGCGAGCTGCGAGCCGAAGTACCCGGTCGAGAACGCGTCGGTCAGCAGCAGCGCATCCTCGGACGCGATGTCGTCGGGGATCACCTGAGGGCCGACGTCGGCGAACGGCACGCGCACCAGCTCGGCCTGACCGCCGTCGAACCCGCCGGTCGAGTGCGAGTATCCGTAGATGCCGCCGATCGCCGTCGCATTGGCGTTGACGTTGTGGCAGTTGGAGAAGAGGCCGCGGGCGCAGAAGAAGCATGATCCGCAGTAGATGTTGAAGGGGACCATGACCCTGTCGCCGGGCTTCAGGTTCTGCACCGACGAGCCGACCTCCTCGACCCAGCCGATGAACTCGTGCCCGAACGTGTGGCCGACCCGGGTGTCGGGCATCATGCCGTGGTACAGGTGCAGATCGGAGCCGCAGATCGACGCCAGCTCGACGCGCACGATGGCGTCGTTCGGGTGAGCGATCACCGGGTCGCTCTTCTGGTCGACGCGGATCTTGTACGGTCCGCGATAGGTCATCGCCTTCATCGATCCTCCTCAGGTTCCGGGCGAGCCTGGTCGGAGGAGAGCACGCGAGCGAGGGGGTTGCGCCCGTCGCGGGGACGTGTCAGTCCGAGGCGCCGGGCTCGAAGCGGGACCCCATGCCCGCCTCGGTGAGGATGTGGCGCGGCTGAGCCGGCGCCCCGCGCGCCGGTGTTCAGCGCGTGGCGGCGGCCCAGGTCTTCAGCGCGCGGCGGCAGGGTCTTCAGCGCGTGGCGGCGGCCCAGGCGGCCAGGTCCGCGACGAGCGCGGCGTGCCCGGGCGCGTCGTAAGAGCGCGCGTCGTGACCGAGTACGTCCACCGCGACGCGGGAGGGGCCGACCGTGCGCCGCCACGCCGTCGGCTCGCGGTGACCGGCGTCGCCCCCGTGCCACGCGATGACGTCCCGGTCGCCGGTGGCCTGCAGCGCGCAGTACCGCTCGTCCTCGACGGTGAAGGGCACCCCGTCCCGGGTGTCGACCACGACCCGGCCGAACGGCGGATGGAACGACAGGGTCGGCAGCCAGACCGCCCCGATCGCACCCGCCCAGCGCGGGTAGTCGCGCAGCGAGGCGACCGCGCAGTGCATCGCGAGGACGCCGACCCCGCGGTCGAGTGCCGCATCGAACGCGGCGACGGCCGCGGCATCCACTCCCCGCTCCCCGCCGCGCCACGGATCGCCCGCGTTGACGACGAGGAGGTCGGCGTCCGCGAGCGACGCCATGGCGGCGTCCACGTCTTCGCGGACGGTCACGTCGTGACCGATTCCCTGCAGGATCGCCGCGAGTCGGGCGGAGGTCTCGGCGAAGGGATGCCACGGGTCGGCGTACCGGCCGGCACCCGACAGGATCACGGTGCGCACGGTCATGCCGGGAGGCTACCGCGTCGGCGCCCTGCCTCGGGCCGTCAGTGCAGCTCCGCGTCGGCGGAGCCCCGCCGCCACGACGCGAAGGCGACGGTCAGCCCGGCACGGGTCGGGGCGCAGACGAACGGGCCCGCCGCGGCATCCAGGTCGGCCGCGAAGGGGATCACGCGGACCAGCCGCAGCGGCTCGTCGTCGGCGCCCGCCCGCACGGTGAGCGCGTTCCCGTCCCGGCTCAGGCGCACCGTGATGCGGCGGCCGAGCCACTCCGGCACGGGAGCGAGCGACCAGTCCGACATGCCGTCGGTCACGACGGCACCCACCTGCAGTGCGCCGTCCGAGAACTCGACACCGGCCTTCACCCACCGCGCCTCGTCCACCCGGACGAACAGCCCGGCCTGGTCGAACTGGGCCTCGAAGGTCGCGTCGAAGGCGACCTCCATCGCGGTGCCGTCGGGGATCGGCGCGAGCAGCGCGTGCTCGGTGTCGTGGACGAACCCGTAGCAGGTGATCCGCCACGCGTCGCTGCCCTCGACGGCGGTGACGCGCAGCATCCCGTCCTGCTCCACAGCCGCGTGCGGCGGGGTCGTCCAGGTCCCCTCCGACCAGGCGACGCGCTCTTCTGCTCGGGTGACGGCGCTCATTCCGTCAGGCTATCGGGCGCCTCAGCCGAGGCGGAGGCCGGCCGACGCGACGGCGCGGAGGGCGACGTCGAGCACCGCCGCGCTGTGGTCGAGCCGCCGGTCGCGCTCGGCGAGATCGTGCTCGGCGATCATCCGCACGAAGGCCCGGAACTCCGCGGTCATCCGGTGCGGGTCGTCGTCGAGGGCGATGCGCTCGCTCGTCCCGTCCCGCAGCAGCAGCTCGACGGCGGCGATCTCGTTGGGCGGTCCGTCGACGATCATGACGCCCTGCGTCCCCTGGATCTTCGTGCGCGAGGGGCCCGGCGAGTCCTTCGCGGCGACGCAGACGGCCGTCAGGTCGGGGTAGCCGAGGACGGCGACACCCGACGTGTCGACACCGCGCTCCATCCGGGGCGTGTAGACGACCGAGTCGGGGGCGCCGACGAGGCCGACGACCAGGTGCAGCGCGTAGATGCCGAGGTCCATGAGGGCGCCGCCGCCGGCCGCCGGGTCGAAGGCGGGCGCGACGGCGCCCTCCCGGAACGCGTCGTAGCGCGAGGAGTACTGCGAGTACTCGCACTGCACGAGCCGCAGGTCGCCGAGGCGGCCGAGGTTCCGCCGCATCCACTCGACGTTCGCGAGGTACTGCGTGCTGATGGCCTCCACCAGGATCAGCCCGCGCTCCTCGGCGAGCGCGCGGAGCTCGGCGAGGTCCTCGGCGCGCAGCACGAAGGGCTTCTCGCAGACGACATGTTTTCCGGCGAGCAGCGCCCGCCGCGCGACGTCGGCGTGCAGCACGTTCGGCACCGCGACCCACACGGTGTCGACGGCAGGGTCGGCCAGACAGGCGTCGAGGTCGGTGAAGACGGACGGGATGCCGTGGATCGCCGCGGTCTGCTCGAGCTTCGCCCTGCTGCGCTCGGTGCCGACGATCGCGGCGAGGGTGACGCCCGGGATCTGCCGGGCGTGGGGCAGGAACTCGGCGACGATCTTGCCGGCGCCGACGACCGCGAGTCTCAGAGCGCCAGTCCGATCGCGAGCAGGACGACACCGAGCAGCGGCGCCGTCAGCTGGATCATCGCGGCGCGCGCCTTGGAGCGATCCGACAGCAGCAGCACGAGACCGGCAGCCACCATCGACCCGGCGCCGACGAAGACGAGGGTCGCGCCGATCGCGGTCGACCCGGTCGCGACGAAGACGATGCCGAGGAAGACGGCGATCGCGAGGAACAGGTTGTAGAAGCCCTGGTTGTAGGCGAACGGCTTCGTGACGTGCACGGTCTCGTCCGTCGTCCCGAAGGTGCGCCGCGCCGCGGGCCCCGACCAGGCGATCGACTCCAGATAGAAGATGTAGACGTGGATGGCGGCGCCGAGCGCCGCGAACACCAGCCCGGCGATGATCATGCCGCCATCATCCCAGACGCACCAGGCCTCGTCAGCCCACGAACTGTCGCCGAAGAGTGATCTGCGCGCTACGGCGACAGCTCGGCTTCGAGCCTGTCGAGGAGGACCTCGAGGGCGGTCTCGAACTCCTCCTTGCTGTGGTCCTCGCTCAGGAGGGGGCGTAGCCGGCGCACCTGCGGTGCGTCGTCCAGGTCGTCCTCGCCCTGGCCCGAGAAGGAGGACTCCCCCGTCCCGGACGCGGCCCCCGCCCCACCGACGTCGGCACCGCGGACGGCGGCCTCGAGGAGCAGCTGACCGAGCAGGAAGCTGCTGAAGCCGCGATAGGCACGGACGGCTTGCTCGTCGGAGAACCCGTGCGCCAGCAGGACGCGCAGAAGGATGTCGACCGCCTCGATGCTGCGCAGCGGCGGGCGCAACCACGGCGCGGCGGGGTGGCGGGTCGCGATGAGGGGGAAGGCGAGCGGATGCGTGATCGCGATCTCGCGCACGGCGTGGGCCACGTTCTGCAGGAACGTCTGCCAATGCTCCTCGGCCTCACGCTCCATCACTTCGGTGAGCTCCGACGTCAGCAGGTCGACGACGCCTTCGAGGAGGTCCTCTTTGCCGTGGACGTGGCGGTACAGCGACATCGCTTCAACGCCCAGGTGATCGCCCAGGGCGCGCATCGACAGTCCCGCGGGACCCGATCGATCGACGAGCTCGAGCGCCGCGTCGACGATCCCTGCTCGATTCAGTCGCGGCGTCATAGCACGGTCGGTCTGTCTGCTCATGAGGAGCCTCCACGCCGATCCTCCCCCTTTCTCGGCGGATCCGCATGCTTACAGCGTAAGCTTGCGCTGATGGGACGTTTGGCATTCGGCTCCGAGACGGTCACGCTCGATGACCGCCTCCTCGCTCACCTCGAAGTCGTGATGGTGACGAAACTGCGGCGTCACGAGCCGTTCATCCTCACGTGGACGGTCGACCCGAGCCTCGGAAGCGGCCGCGTCTCGCGCTGGGTGGGCGTCTCCACCAGTTGGGACGTGCGCTACCAGAGCCGTTCCAGCGGCCCGCTGAACCCCGCGTGGATCGAGAGCCTCATGGCCACCGCGAACTCCCCCGGCGGACTTCGCATCGTGCCGGAGCCCGGCGAGGAGGAGCAGGTCGCCGGTCTCTGAGAGCCGGTGATCAGGCGCCCGCGACGCGGCGGGCGGCATCCCCCATCGCGTGGACGGCGTCGCGCAGGACCGGGCGCGGCGTCGCGAACACGATGCGAACGAAGTCCTCGTAGCCACGGCCGAGCAAAGCGCCGTCGGTGAGGACGACTCCCGCCTCCTCGCGGAAGAAGGTCGCCGGCGATGTCGGCAGGTCGAGGCCGGACGCGTCGATCCACCCGATGTAGGTCGCCTGCGGCGGGGTGTACCGAGCGCCGGGGAGGTGCTCGGCGAGCAGTCGCCCGAGCTCGTGCCGCTCGGCATCCAGGTACGCGATCACCTCGTCGAGCCACGGCCGCCCCTCGCGGTAGGCGGCGATCGCCGCGACGACGCCGACGGTTGCCGCGCCGTGCTGCACCGCGAATCCGAAGCGGCGGTACGCGTCCTGGTCGGCGTCGTTCGAGGTGATGAGCTGCGCGGTCTTCACCCCGGCGAGGTTCCACGCCTTCGACGCGCTCGTGCCGGTGATCGTGTGGGCCGCCGTCGCCTCGGACAGCGACGCGTACGGCACATGGGGAACGCCGTCGTACCGCAACGGTGCGTGGATCTCGTCGGCGAACACCCGCCCGCCGTGCCGCTCGACGACCTCGGCGAGCGCGGTCAGCTCTTCGTGGGTCAGAACGGTGCCGGTCGGGTTGTGCGGGTTGCACAGCACGAGCGTCCGCGCCCCGGCGGCGAAGGCCGCGTCGATGCCGTCGAGGTCGTGCTGCCAGCGGCCGTCCACCACGACACCGGGTACCTCCACGACGGGGTGTCCGATGGTCGGCAGGTAGGTGAGGAAGGGCATGTACGCGGGGGTGGGCACGATCACCGCCGACCCCGCCGGCGCGTACTCGGTGATCGCGACGCCGAGGGCGGCCATGACGTCCGACACCGGGTGCACCCGCTCGGGGTCGACCTGCCACCCGTATTCCGTCCGCATCCAGTCCGCCGTCGCGTGCCCGAGTTCGGCCGCGAGCGGCGGGGACAGATAGCCGAGGATGCCGTCGGTCACCGCTCGCTGCAACGCCTCCGAGACCGGCGGCGCGATGCCGAAGTCCATCTCGGCCACCCACGCGCCGACGGACCCCGGGTGCAGGCTCCACTTGCGGCTCTCGGGACGATCGAACCGCGACCGATCGATCCGGTCGAACGGGTGGGATCCGATCGGGGGGATGACGCTCATCCCCCCGACGATGCGGGGTGCGCGGCGGCCGTGCAAGTCCGGCCGTAACACTCGGCATCCGAAACGCCGGAAGCCCCGGCGAACCGGGGCTTCTCGTGGCGGAGACGGAGGGATTTGAACCCTCGGTCCCCTAAAGGGGACTCCACCTTAGCAGGGTGGTGCACTAGGCCTGACTATGCGACGTCTCCAGGCATCCGGCCGCGGACGGCGCGGATGCACCACGCAAGCATAACCGCTCTGCGGCGCCTCACCGAACCGGGGCTCAGCGCTGCGCGACGGTGCAGGTGACCTCGTTGGCCGACTGGCCCGTGATCTCGCCCGGCAGGTCGACTGTGCCCTCTTCGCCCGCCGGCGGGGTCGCCGTGGCCCCGGGGGTTCCGCTCGGGTCGGGCGTCGCGGATCCGGTGGGATCGGGTGTCGCGTTCGGGTCGTCGGCCTCGCCGACGACCTCGACGCCGTTGCCTCCGCTCGCGGCACCGGTCACGCGGATCGGCTTGTTCTCGGCCAGAGCCGTGAAGAGCACGTCGGCCGCCGACGTGACCGGCAGCACGCGGGCACCACCGGGGGCGTAGTACGTCGGGTACTGCACGAAGACGATGTCCTTGTACGGGACGTCCGCGACGGCCATCGCGATCTGCACCATCCGCTGCGGGTTGGTGAGCGACTCGCTGAGGACCAGCTGCTTCTCGTTGACCTGGCGGAGGGCGGTGTTGGCGAGGTTCAGAAGCGCCGGGTAGTTCGAGAGCACCTCACCCGACTGCAGCTTGCGCACGAGCGAGCTCATGAACTGCTGCTGGTTCGAGATGCGGCCGAGGTCGGATCCGTCGCCGATGCCGTGACGGATGCGGAGGAACTGCAGCGCCTCCGCCCCGACGAGGGTGTGCTCGCCGGCGGCGAGGTCGAGACCCGTGTGCCGGTCCTTGATGTCGTCGCTGAGGCAGACGTCGACACCGCCGATCGCGTCGGACATGTTGATCACGCCGGTCCATCGGATGGCGCCGGCGAACTGGATGTCGACACCGGTCAGCTCCTCGACGGTCGCCACCGAGCAGCTGAGCCCGCCATAGCTGTAAGAGGTGTTGATCATCTGCGCGCTCATCGCGGGGGACGAGCCGCCGTCGGGGTTCTCGCACGCCGGGATCGGCACGATCATGTCGCGCGGGAACGACACGACGGTCACCCGACGGGGCGCATCGCTGATGTGCACGAGCATCGTCACGTCGTTGCGCTCGCCGCCGTCGTCGTCCGCGCAGCGCGGGAAGAGCGTGAGGTCCTGACCCTCGCACGAGTCGGTGCCGACGACGAGCATGTTGACGCCGCCCTCGATCTCGCCGATGTGCGGCGGCAGGGCGGCGTCGTCGCCGATCGCCACACCGTTCTCGTCGAGGCTGCGCGCGGCATCCCACACGTAGAACCCGCCGATGGCGACCGTGCTGACCAGCGCGACGGCGAGGACGGCCGCGAGGATCGTGAAGACCTGGCGCAGCGGATGCGGCGACGTCAGCGCTCCGTGACGGGCGACGGGTTGACGGCGGAACTTCGTCGCCTTCGCGTCGTGCCTTGCGCTCACGGATCACCTTTCGGACAGTGCGGAGGGTGTGGGATTCGAACCCACGGGACATTGCTGCCCACCGGTTTTCAAGACCGGATCCTTCGGCCGCTCGGACAACCCTCCCGACCGCGCAGACAGCCCCGGTCGAACAGGCCGAGTCTAGCCGACCCCAGAACCCGTCCATTCTCGCGGCAGCGCCTGTGGGCGGCCTGAACGAGGCCGGTCAGAGGGCCTTCAGCACCGCCGTGACGCCCCCCTCGGTGACGGATGCCGTGAGCTCCGACGCCTCGGAGGTCACCTCATCGGGCCCCTGGCCCATGGCGATCGCCCGTCCGCCGTTCGCGCGCGCCCATCGGAACATCCCGATGTCGTTGCGTCCGTCGCCGATGACGACGACGTGGGCGGGGTCGATGCCCAGCCACTCGCGCACCTTCTCGAGACCGGTCGCCTTGTCGACGCCCTGCGGCGCGATGTCGAGCCACGCCGACCAGCCCACCGCGTACGAGACCTCGTTCAGGCCGATCCGCGACACGAGGTCGACGAAATCCTGATCGGTGCCCTCCTCCGACACCACGACGACGCGCGACACCGGCTGCGCGGAGAGGTCCTCGAACGGGACGCGGTCGGCGCGCGACACGTTCCACTCGTCCATGTCGTCGGTGTAGAGGCGACGCCCGTCGGGCAGTTCGACCATGTACCGCGCCGAGGGGAGGTGGTCGCGCAGCAGTGTCAGCACCTCGGACGCGTCGAACTGCTCGGTGTGGAACCGCTCGTACTCGCGGGTGCCGGCTGGGCCGGTGCGCCGCAGGATCACCGCGCCGTTCGAGCACACGACGTACTCGGGGGTGAGCGCCAGCCCCTCGAGGATGTGGCGCGTCCCCTCCCACGAGCGACCCGTCGCGAGCATGACCTCGTGCCCGGCACGCTGCGCGTCGGCGATCGCGTCCACGACACCGGGGCTGTAGCTCTCGTCCTCGAGCAGGATCGTGCCGTCGACGTCGAGCGCGATGAGCAGTCGCTCGCGCGGGGGCTCGGCGGCATCCGTCGCGATCTCGTCGACCACCTCGGCGGCATCGTCGGGCGAGACGGCGCGGACCTCGCCGGTCGCGGGCGCTCCCTCGGGACTCACGCGATCGGCTCCGCCACCTCGAGGCCGCCCAGGTAGGGGCGCAGGACCTCTGGGATGACGACCGAGCCGTCTTCGCGCTGGTGCGTCTCGAGCAGGGCGACGATCCAGCGGGTCGTCGCGAGCGTGCCGTTCAGCGTCGCGACGGGAGCCGTGCGGCCGCCCTCGGGGCGGTACCGGATGTCGAGGCGGCGGGCCTGGTAGGTGGTGCAGTTCGACGTCGACGTGAGCTCGCGGTACGCGCCCTGCGTCGGGACCCAGGCCTCGACGTCGTACTTGCGCGCGGCGGACGACCCCAGGTCGCCGGCGGCCACGTCGATCACGCGGTACGCGAGACCGAGGTCCTGCAGCATGCGCTCCTGCATCTCGACGAGGCGCAGGTGCTCGGCCTCGGCGTCGTCAGGCGTCGTGTAGACGAACATCTCCAGCTTGTTGAACTGGTGCAGGCGGATGATGCCGCGGGTGTCCTTGCCGTACGAGCCGGCCTCGCGGCGGTAGCACGTCGACCAGCCGGCGTAGCGCTTCGCGCCCGCCTCGAGGTCGAGGATCTCGTCCATGTGATAGCCGGCGAGCGGGACCTCGCTCGTACCGACGAGGTACAGGTCGTCGTCGTCGAGGTGGTAGACCTCGTCCGCGTGCTGGCCGAGGAAGCCGGTGCCGCGCATGACCTCTGCGCGGACGAGGGTCGGCGGGATCATGGGGATGAAGCCGGCCTCGAGCGCCCGCTGCATCCCGAGGTTCATGAGGGCGAGCTCGAGTCGGGCACCGATCCCGGTGAGGAAGGTGAACCGCGCGCCCGAGACCTTCGCCCCGCGCTCGGTGTCGATCGCGCCGAGCATCTCGCCCAGGGCGAGGTGGTCGCGCGGTTCGAAGTCGAACGTCGCGGGCTCGCCGTGCGTGCGCAGGGTGATGAAGTCGTCCTCGCCACCGGCGGGCACGCCGTCGATGACGATGTTCTCGATGCGCGCGAGGGCCGCCGAGGCGGCCTCCTCGGCCACGGTGACCGCCTGCTGGGCGGCCTTGACGCGCTCGCTGAGGTCCTTCGCCTCGGCGACGAGCGCCGCCTTCTCGTCCTTCGGCGCCTTCGCGACCCGTTTGCCGTGCGCGTTCTGCTCGGCGCGGAGCTCCTCGAAGGCGGTGATCGCCGCGCGCCTCTCACGGTCGGCGGCCAGGGCGGCGTCGACGGTGTCGGGCGACTCGCCGCGGGCTTCCTGCGAGCGCTTCACGAGGGCCGGGTCGTCACGGAGGAGGGCGAGATCGATCACCCGTCGAGTCTAGTCGCGGGCCTCCCGGCCCCCTCCCCTGGTGCGGATCGCGCAGCCGCGCAAGGGGCCCCGGGAGACGGATGCCGGGCCCTATCCTGTACGCATGGCGACCGAACCCGGCACGACGCACGGCTCCGACGACGCGCACGACCCGGCTGCTGTCGCAGAACCCGACGGCGTCATCCGCGAGCCCGACGACATCGCGCCCGACACGGAGGACGGCGAGACGGGCGAGGCCCGCCGGGTCGACCGCAGCGGATCGACCGAGCCGATGCCCGACGAGGACGGTCGGCCGAGCCCGAAGGCCGCCCTCGTCTACAACCCCATCAAGGTCGACGGCGACGCGCTGCGCGAGCAGGTCGCGACCGCCGCGAAGGCGGCCGGCTGGTCCGAGCCCCTCTTCTACGAGACCACCGTCGACGACCTCGGCGACGACGTCGCCCGCCAGGCCCTGAAAGAAGGGGTGGATGCCGTCCTCGTCGCCGGCGGCGACGGCACCGTCCGCGCCGTGAGCGAGGCGATGACGGGCTCCCCCGTCCCCCTCACGATCGTGCCGAGCGGCACCGGCAACCTGCTGGCCCGCAACCTCCGGCTCCCGCTCGACGACCCGGCGGCGATGATCGCCGCCACCTTCGACGGCGACACCCTCGCGATCGACGTGGGCCTCGCGCAGCTGCGTCGTCCCGACGGCGAGACCGCCGAGCACGCGTTCGTCGTCATGGGCGGGATGGGGCTCGACGCCGCGATGATCGCCAACACGAACAGCGACCTGAAGAAGAAGGTCGGCTGGGTCGCCTACGTCGACGGCGCCGCCCGGTCGATCGCCCAGGCCAAGCCGTTCCCGGTCGTCTACCAGGTGCCGGGTCACCGCATCCACCGGGCCGACGTGCAGAGTGTGCTCTTCGCCAACTGCGGGTCGCTTCAGGCGGGGCTCGAGCTGATCCCCGAGGCATCCATCACCGACGGCGAACTCGACGTCGCGATCCTGCAGCCGCGCTCCGCGTTCGGCTGGCTGCTCGTCTGGCGGCGCCTCGCGTGGGACAACAGCGTGCTGCGCAAGTTCCGCACCGGGCGCAAGATCCTCTCGCTCCGCACCGCCGACAACTCCGTGCGCTACTCGCGCGGCAAGGGCATCGACCTCGCCGCCGAGGAGGCGCACCCCGTGCAGCTCGACGGCGACGAGTTCGGCGAGGCGACCCGCATCGCCGTCCGCGTCATCGCCGGCGGACTCACCCTCGCGATCCCGCGCGGGCACTCCGTCGAGGCCGTCTGAGGGATTCCGCGCCGGATTGCAAGGGGCGGCGCCGGCCTCGTCGGGTGACGAGGATGAGGGGATGCCGTCCCCTTCGATCGTCTGGTTCCGCGACGACCTGCGCCTCGCCGACCACCCCGCCCTGCGCGCGGCCGTGGACCGCGGCGAGCCCGTCATCGGTCTCTACGTCCTCGACGAGGAGTCCGAGGGCATCCGCCCGCTCGGCGGGGCGGCCCGGTGGTGGCTGCACCACTCGCTCGCCTCGCTCGCCGAACGGCTCGCGGAGCGCGGTTCGCGGCTGATCCTGCGCCGCGGACCCGCCGCCCGGGTCGTCCGCGACGTGGCCGACGACACCGGCGCGGGCGCCGTGTTCTGGAACCGGCGCTACGGCGGGCCCGAGCGCGAGATCGACGCGCAGCTGAAGGCGGGCCTGCGGGAGGGCGGCGTCGAGGTCGCGTCGTTCGCGGCATCCGTCCTCTTCGAGCCGTGGACCATCCAGACGGGATCGGGGAAGCACTTCTCGGTCTACAGCCCGTTCTGGCGGGCGTGCCTCGCGCAGCCCGCTCCGCGCGCGCCGCTGCCCGAACCGCGGGAGGTGAGCGGACCCTCGCGCTACCCCGCGTCGGACGACCTCCACGACTGGCAGCTGCTGCCGACCGCACCGGACTGGGCGCAGGGCCTGCGCGACACGTGGGAGCCGGGCGAGCCGGCGGCCCGCCGCCGCCTGCGCGAGTTCCTCGACGAGGACCTCGGCCACTACGGCGACGCCCGCGACCGGCCCGCCGCCGGGGCGACCTCGATGCTCTCGCCGCGCCTGCGGTGGGGCGAGCTGAGCCCGCACACCGTCTGGCACGCCGCGGTCGAGGCCACCGGCGCCTCGCAGTTCCTGTCCGAGATCGGCTGGCGCGAGTTCGCCTGGCACACCCTGTACCACTTCCCCGAACTCGCAACGAAGAACCTCCGCCGGGAGTTCGACGCGTTCCCCTGGCCGCGCGTGAAGCCGTCCGCACTCGAGGCCTGGCAGAAGGGGCGCACCGGCTACGCGATGGTGGATGCCGGGATGCGCGAGCTCTGGGAGACCGGCTACATGCACAACCGCGTGCGGATGATCACGGCATCCTTCATCATCAAGAACCTTCTCATCGACTGGCGCCGCGGCGAGGAGTGGTTCTGGGACTGCCTCGTCGACGCCGACGGGGCGAGCAACCCGTTCAACTGGCAGTGGGTCGCCGGGTCGGGCGCCGACGCCGCACCGTACTTCCGCGTCTTCAACCCGGAGCTGCAGGCCGACAAGTTCGACAAGAACCGCGAGTACATCGGGCGGTGGGCTCCGGAGTACCGGGATGCCGACGGGCAGCCGCCCCTGCCGATCGTCGACCTGAAGGCGACCCGGCAGAACGCGCTCGACGCCTACGAGAAGGTCAAGCAGGCCTCGCGCGAGTCCTGACCGAACGCGACCGCGCCGCGGATCGGAGCCCGGAGGCCCGACCCGCGGCCCGGATGCGTGGTGTCTGCGAGGTGCGGAAGGCGGCGGCGCTCTCGTCGCAGTGGCAGAGCGCGTTGTGGCATCCGAGCTCGTTCGAGACGTGCCAGAGCGCGACGGCCGGGTGCGCGCCGTAGCGTGCGGCGACGGCGTCGACGAGTGCGAGCGCGGCCTCACGGTAGACGGGCGAGCTCGGACACCACGCCTGGCGTCCGCCGGGGTAGCGTCGGGTGCCGTCGTCGACGACGGGGAGGATTTCGGGGTGCGCCGTCGTCAGCCACGCGGGCGTCGACGCGGTGCCGGTGCCGAGGTTCACCCGGATGCCGGCGGCGTGCAGCCGGCCGATGATGTCGTCGAGGCGGGCGAAGTCGTACTGCCCCGCGCGCGGCTCGAGGTGGGCCCAGCCGAAGATGTTGATCGCGACGAGGTCGACGCCGGCCTCGCGCATGAGCGCGATGTCCTCGTCCCAGACGTCCGGCATCCACTGTTCGGGGTTGTAATCGCACCCGAACGCGATGCCGTCGTGCTCGAAGGGGCGGGCGGGGACCGACATGTTCTCCTCTGGATCCTGTGAACGTGCACAGGTCCGAGCGGTTTTCCTCCGCATTGAGGATCTGTGAACGTGAACAGACTAGGTGGGACGTCGCTGGCTGTCAAACATTGATCCAGAACCTCTGTGCGCGGTGTGTGCGTGCACATACGATGAACGCGTGAGCAGCGATCGCACGGATGTCATGGGCCGCCGCCGTCGCGCGACCGTCAAGGACGTGGCCACGGAAGCCGGCGTCTCGCGGGGCACCGTCAGCCGGGTGCTCAACGGGCAGCCTTACGTCTCGGACGAGGCACGCGAGGCCATCGAGGCCGCCATCGCCAAGGTCGGCTTCGTCCCGAACCGCGCCGCCCGGAGCCTCGTCATGCAGAGCTCGCAGGCGATCGGCCTCATCGTCCACGAGCCGCACTCGCTCTTCGTCGAGGACCCCAACATCGGCTCGATCCTCCTCGGCGCCAATGCCGCCCTGTCGGAAGCGGACTACCAGCTGACGTTCATGATCGCCGACACGACCCGCGACATCGAGCGCCTCGCCCGCTATCTGAGCGGAGGCCTCATCGACGGTGTCATCATCGTCTCGGCCCGCGTCGGCGACCCCATCACCCGCGCCGTCGCCGACCTCGGCCTGCCCGCCGCGTTCGTCGGACACCCGCGCGACATCGGCGACGCCGCCTTCGTCGCCATCGACAACCGCGGCGCGGCGCGCGAGATCACGAACCGGCTCGCCGCGACGGGGCGCCGCCGGATCGGCATGATCGCCTCCGCTCTCGACCGCGACTCGGGATCGGACCGCCTCGCGGGATTCGTCGACGCCCTCGGGTCTCGGTTCGAACCGAGCCTCGTCGAATCCGTGCCGCTGTACTCGTACTCCGACGGGCAGGCCGGGATGCGGGCGCTCCTCGAGCGCGCGCCCGACATCGACGGCGTCTTCGCCTCGAGCGACGCCGTCGCCGCCGGGGCGATGGACGTCCTCCAGGCCGCGGGTCGGCGCATCCCCGAGGACATCGGCATCGTCGGCTTCGACGACAGCTCGTGGGCGCTGCGCTGCGATCCGCCCCTGTCGACCGTGCACCAGCCCGCCGATGAGCTCGGCCGCGCCGCCGCCGAGTCGGTCCTCCGTCAACTCCGCGGCGAGGATCCCGATGCCGGCGGCACGGTCCTCCCCTGCCCCGTCGTCTGGCGCAACTCGGCCTGATCGGCGTCGGCACGGAATGCCGGGCGACCCGCGCCGGTTGCAGCCCAGGATATGAGCATTGCGACCCCGGCCCTCTCCGTTCTCGACCTCGTCCCCGTTCGCACGGGGCAGACCAGCAGCCAGGCGATCGCCGCCTCGCTCTCCCTCGCGCAGCGCGCCGACGAGCTCGGCTACCGGCGCTACTGGTTCGCGGAGCACCACAACATGCCGGCCGTCGCCTCGACCACTCCCCCGGTGCTGATCGCCGCCGCGGCGGCGCGGACCCGCCGCATCCGTGTCGGCTCCGGCGGCGTCATGCTGCCGAACCACTCCCCGCTCGTCGTGGCAGAGCAGTTCGCCGCCCTCGAAGCCCTCGCCCCCGGTCGCATCGACCTCGGCATCGGCCGCGCCCCCGGCTCGGACCCCGTCATCACGCAGCTGCTGCGCCAGTCGGGGACCACGAGCGACGTCGAGCGGTTCCCGAACCACGTCACCGACATCCGTTCCCTCGTCTCGGCCGAGGGCGCGACGCTGCGGTTCACCTCGGGCGGCACGTACGACGTGCGGGCGACGCCCGCGTCGACCAGCACCCCCGAGGTGTGGCTGCTCGGCTCGAGCGGCTACTCGGCCCAGCTCGCCGCGGGGATGGGCCTGCCGTACGTGTTCGCGAATCACTTCTCGGGCGACGGCCTCGAGCGGGCGCTCGACCTCTACCGCGGGCAGTTCCAGCCGTCCGAGACGCTCGCCGAGCCCCGCACCTTCGTCACGGCCAACGCCGTCGTCGCCGACACCGACGCGCAGGCCCGCGCCGCCGCGCTGCCGCAGGCGCGCATGATGGCGCGTCTGCGCGGCGGCAAGCCCCTCACGGCGCTCGAGACCGTCGAGCAGGCCGCGGCGGCGGAGGCCTCGGACAGGCTCGCCGCCCCCGTGTTCGACGCGATGATGTCGCGCTGGTTCGTCGGGACCGGCCCCGAAGTCCGCAGCCGGCTCGCGGAGTTCGCCGCCCGCCACGGCGTCGACGAGGTCATGGTGTCGCCCGTGTCCGCCGCGACCGAGGACGAGCCGATGGATGCCGCACCCTCGCGCCTCCGCACGCTGGAGCTGCTCGCGGCCTGAGGCGCTCGCGGGCTGAGGCGTGTGCCGCCGCGCGCGGGCGGCCACAACCGAGGAGATCCGTCACCGAGACGCGGTGGTAACCGGTTCCACCCGCCGCGCAGCGGCACATCTCCGCGGTTGGTGCCGCGCAGGCGGGCGGGTCAGGCCTCGGGCTCGCCCGAGACGAGGCCGCGCAGCCAGTCGCGCGCCTCGACGAAAACCTCATCGGAGTACCGCTCGGGGTAGCGGACGATCGCGCGGTCGGCCCGCGGGTACGAGCCGAGGTAGAGCACCCGCGGCGAGAAGCGGCGCAGGCCCAGCAACGCGTCGGCCATGCGCTCGTCCTCGATGTGCCCGTCGGCGTCGATGACGAAGCGGTACCGGCCGAGCTCGTCGCCGATCGGGCGCGAGGCGAGCAGCGACAGGTTGATGCCCCGGGTCGCGAACTGCTCGAGCAGCTCGAGGAGGGCACCCGGGTGGTCCTCGGGCAGCTCGACGATGAGCGACGTCTTGTCGGCCCCCGTCGGCGCGGGCGGCGGAGCCGTGCGGCTCACCAGCACGAACCGCGTCACGGCGTGCGGGTTGTCGCCGATCTTCTCGGCCAGCAGGTCGAGGTCGTAGAGCTTGAGGATGCCCGGCGGGGCGATCGCGGCATCCGCGGAGATCCCGCCGTCGACGAGTCCCACGGCGGCGGCGACGTTGCTCGTGGCGGGGATGTGCGAGTGCTCGGGCAGCGCGGCCGTCAGCCACGTGAGGCACTGTGCGTAGGCGACGGGGTGGGCTGCGACGACCGAGACGTCCTCGAGCCGCACGCCGGGCCGGGCGACCAGCACGAACTCGACCGGCACGAGGTACTCCCCCACGATGCGGAGTCCCGGCACGGTCGCCAGCGCGTCCTGCGTCGTCGAGACGCCGCCGTCGACGGAGTTCTCGATCGCGATCATCGCCGCATCCGACCGGCCCTCGATGACGTCGGCGAGCGCCTCGCCGACGTTGCGGACGGGGCGCCAGGTCTGGTCGCGCGCTTCGGGGACCTGCGCGAGGGCGGCTTCGGTGAAGGTGCCGGCGGGGCCGAGGAAGCTGTACGTGCGACGGGTGGGGGAAGCCGGGGGCTCGGATGTCACGCGGACAGCCTAGTGGGCACCCCCATGAGCCCCGCCGCCTCCGGCACCGGCTGTCGACGACGGATGCCGCTGACCAGCACGCCCGCGACGAGAACCGCGCCGCCGACCACCTCTCCGACGCTCGGAGCCTCGCCGCGCAGCAGTGCGGCCGAGGCCATCGCGACGACGGGCGCGAGCAGGATCCACGGCACGACGGCCGCGGACGGATTGCGGCCCAGCAGTCCGTTGAAGACGGCGTACGCGAACAGGGTGCACAGGCCCGCGGTGTAGAGGGTCGAGACGACGGCCTGGGGTCCGATGGCGGCGAGCCCCGCGCCGATCGCCGCGGGACCGTCGATGACGAACGACAGGGCCAGGGCGGGGATCGGCACGACCAGCGACGACCAGACCGTCAGTGACAGCGTGCCGCCGCGGCCGATCCCGGTGACGACGCCCGCGCGGCGCGAGATCACGTTGCCGACGGCCCACGACAGCGCGGCCGCGAGCGCGAGGCAGACCGCGAGCACGGGAGCGTCGCCGCCGCGGAAGAGCGCCACAATCGCGAGACCGACGACGCCGAGGCCGACACCGATGACCTGCGTCGCTGAGGGGCGCTCGCGCAGGGCGATCGCGGCGATCACGATCGTGAAGACCGCCTGCGCCTGCAGGAGGAGCGCGGCGAGGCCCGGGCTCAGCCCCAGCGCGAGCGACGTGTAGAGGAGCGCGAACTGGCCGAGGCTCATGAACAGGCCGACTCCGACGATCACGCGCCACCCGGTCTGCGGCCGCGGCACCACGAGGACGGCGAGTGCGACGACGGCGAACCGGATCGCCGCGAACAGCAGGGGCGGGATGCCGCTCATCCCCCAGTCGATGACGACGAAGTTCAGGCCCCACAGCGAGGCGACGAGGGCGGCGAGGAGCATGTCACGGCGGGTCACGGGACCAGTCCACCCGCGGCATCCATGAAGGACAAGCGATCATTCCGCGACGTGAATCGGTAGCATCGCTTCATGATCGATCTCGAGGCCGTCGTGTCCCTGCGCGCCGTGGCCACGGAGGGGAGCGTCGCCGCCGCCGCCACGGCCCTGGGATTCACGCCGTCGGCGGTCTCGCAGCAGATCAAGCGCCTCGAGCGCGATACCGGCGTGGCCCTGCTCGAGCGAGTCGGGCGAGGAGTGGTGCTGACCGAGTCCGCGACGCGCCTCGTCGTGTCGGCGACGCCGATCCTCGCCGACCTCGAGCGGGTCCGCGCGGATCTCCACGGAGGCGGCGAGCCCGACCGGGTCGCCGGCGAGATCCGCATCGGGGCGTTCTCGACGGTCGTGCGCGGCGTCATGGTGCCCCTGCTCGCGGACCTCGGCCGGCGGCATCCGGACCTGCGACTGCCGCTGCGCGAGAGCGAACCGTGGGAGACGGTCGCCCTCGTCGCGTCGGGTCAACGGGACCTGGGACTCGTGCACCGCTGGGGCAACGTCGCCCTCGCGATCCCCGACCACCTCGTCGAGACCCCGCTGTTCACCGACGTCGCCGACATCATCCTGCGCCGCGACCACCCGCTCGCCGGCCGCACCGAACTGCGCCCCGAGGACCTCGGCGGCGAGCCGTGGGTCGCGACGTTCGAGTCGACGATCTGCCGGCAATGGCTGCGGCGGCTGTTCGACGGTGTCGGCGGCGCGCCGCGGATCGTGCACGAGTCGATGGAGTTCGAGAACCACCTCGAGATCGCCCGCGCGGGCATCGCCGTCGCGCTGGTGCCGCGCCTGGGCCGCCCGCCGCTCGGCCCCGACCTGGTCGCGATCCCGACCGTGTCGCCGGAGTCCATCCGCGAGGTGTCGGCGATACACCGCCGGACCATGTCGGACTCGCCGGCCCTGCGGACCGTGCTCGACGCGCTGTCGGAGCGAGCGGCGGCGATGGTCACCGAGGCGGGCCGCCTTCCGGCGTGAGCTCGCTGCGGATCCGCGACACGCAGGCGCTCCCGTCCGAGTTCCCTGGCAGACTGGGCGAATGAGCCGCGCAGGACAGCCAGCCGAAGCCTCTGACCTCGTCGACGTGGACGCCCTCATCGGCGCCTACTACGACCTGAAGCCCGACCCGTCGGTCGCCGCGCAGCGGGTCGCGTTCGGGACGAGCGGCCACCGCGGCTCGTCGCTGTCGCGCAGCTTCAACGAGGACCACATCCTCGCCACGACCCAGGCGATCGTCGACTACCGCGCGGCGCAGGGCATCACCGGCCCGCTGTTCCTGGGCCGCGACACGCACGGACTCTCGCTGCCCGCCGAGCACACCGCCATCGAGGTCCTCGTCGCGAACGGCGTCGACGTCCGCGTCGACAGCGGCGACTCGTGGGTGCCGACACCCGCCCTCAGCCACGCGATCCTCACCTACAACAAGGGTCGGGACGAATCGGATGCCGGTCGCGCCGACGGCATCGTCGTCACCCCCTCGCACAACCCGCCGCGCGACGGCGGCTTCAAGTACAACCCGCCCCACGGCGGACCCGCCGACACCGACGCGACCGGCTGGATCGCTGACCGCGCGAACGCGCTCATCGAGGCGGGCCTGGAGGGCGTCCGACGCATCCGCCACGCGGACATCGACGACGCGACCCTCGGCCAGTACGACTTCCGCGAGGGGTACGTCGCCGACCTGGCATCCATCATCGACGTCGAGGCGATCGCGCGCTCGGGCGTGCGGATCGGCGCCGACCCGCTCGGCGGTGCCTCGGTCGAGTACTGGGCCCTCATCGGCGAGCGCTACGGGCTCGACCTCACGGTCGTGAACCCCGAGGTCGATCCGACGTGGCGGTTCATGACGCTCGACTGGGACGAGAAGATCCGCATGGATCCCTCCTCCCCCTCGGCGATGGCCGCCCTCGTCGCCCGGCGCGACGAGTTCGACATCCTCACCGGCAACGACGCCGACGCCGACCGTCACGGCATCGTGACGCCCGACGCCGGGCTCATGAACCCGAACCACTTCCTCGCCGTCGCGATCGACTACCTCTACCGCCACCGCGAGGGCTGGCCGCAGGATGCCGCCATCGGCAAGACCCTCGTGTCGTCGATGATCATCGACCGCGTCGCCGCCTCGCTCGGCCGCACCCTCCTCGAGGTGCCCGTCGGGTTCAAGTGGTTCGTCCCGGGCCTGCTCGACGGCTCCGTCGCCTTCGGCGGCGAGGAATCCGCCGGTGCGTCGTTCCTGCGCAAGGACGGCACCGTCTGGACGACGGACAAGGACGGCATCCTCCTCTGTCTGCTCGCCGCCGAGATCCTGGCCGTCACCGGAAAGACCCCCTCGCAGCGGTACGCCGAGCTCGAGGCCGAGTTCGGGGCATCCGCCTATCAGCGCGTGGACGCACCCGCCTCGCCCGAGCAGAAGGCGGCCCTGTCGAAGCTCTCGGGCGACGCCGTGTCGGCGAGCGAGCTGGCCGGCGACCCCGTCACGGCGAAGCTCTCGCACGCGCCCGGCAACGGTGCGGCGATCGGCGGGCTCAAGGTGCAGACCGAGTACGCGTGGTTCGCGGCGCGCCCGTCGGGCACCGAGGACGTCTACAAGCTGTATGCCGAGAGCCTCAAGGGTCCCGAGCACCTCGCGCAGGTGCAGGAGGAGGCGCGCAAGGTCGTCGCCGCCGCGCTGGGTTCCTGAGGCCGCGGGCGCCGGGTTCCTGAGGCCGCCGCGCCGGGTTCCTGAGTCCGCCGCCGCGCCGGGTTCCTGAGTCCGCGGGTGCCGGGTTCCTGGGGTCCGGCGGCCCGGTTCCGCGCCAGTAGGCTCGGGACCATGAGTTGGCTCGTCACCGGAGGCGCCGGGTACATCGGCGCGCACATCGTCCGCGCTCTCGCCGAGGCGGGTCTCGACCCGATCGTCCTCGACGACCTCTCCAGCGGACACGCCACGTTCGTGCCCGAGGGGGTGCCCTTCGTGCGGGGCACGATCCTCGACCAGCAGCTCGTCGCCGACACCCTGCGCACGCACGGCGTCGACGGCGTCATCCACGTCGCCGGGTTCAAGTACGCCGGTGTCTCGGTGCAGCGCCCCCTCCACACCTACGAGCAGAACGTCGAGGGCACCCGCGTGGTGCTCGCGGCGATGGCGGATGCCGGGGTCACGAACATCGTGTTCTCCTCCAGCGCCGCCGTGTACGGCACCCCCGACGTGCCCCTCGTGACCGAGGACCTGCCCAAGCGTCCCGCCTCGCCATACGGCGAATCGAAGCTCATCGGCGAGTGGCTGATCGCGGCGCAGGGCGTCGCGACGGCGGCATCCGATGCACCCCTGCGTCACACCTCGCTGCGGTACTTCAACGTCGTCGGCTCGGGCGACCCGTCGGTCTACGACACGAGCCCCCACAACCTGTTCCCGATCGTCTTCGAGATGCTGCTGAAGGGTGAGACGCCGCGAATCAACGGCGACGACTACGACACCCTGGACGGCACGAACGTGCGCGACTACGTGCACGTCGCCGACATCGCCGCCGCGCACGTCGTCGCGGCGCAGCGTCTGCGCGCGGGCGAACCGGTCGAGCCCGCCTACAACCTCGGCTCGCAGAACGGCCTGTCGGTGCGCGAGATCATGGATGCCGTCGCCCGGGTCACCGGCATCCCGTTCACCCCCGAGATCGCCCCGCGCCGCGCCGGCGATCCCGACCGCATCGTCGCCACCGGCGAGCTCGCCGCCCGCGACCTCGACTGGAAGATGCGGTACACCGTCGACGAGATGGTCCGCACCGGCTGGGACGCCCGCCGCACCGCCGGCTGAGAGCCCCCGGTCACGCGCGAGAGCGCGCGTCCGTGCCGACAGCGCCGCCTGCTGACACGCTCGGACGGGCGCTCTCGGCAGCAGGGGGCGCTTTCGCGCGAACAACCGCGAGCGAGCGGGCGGCGCGTCAGCCCGACGCGCGGGCGATGAGCGTCGTCGGGACGACTGTCCGTGTCGCGGGCTCGCCGTCGAGCGTCGCCGCGAGGGCGGCGACGGCGGCCTCGCCGAGGGCGTCGAAGTTCTGCCGGACGGTGGTCAGCGGCGGGCGGTAGTCCGCGGCATCCGCCACGTCGTCGAACCCGATGACGGCCACATCCTCACGTCCCGCCTCGGCGAGCGCGCGCAGCACGCCGAGCGCCATCTGGTCGTTCGCGGCGAACACCGCGTCCACCGCGGGGTCGGCGGCGAGGACGACTCCCGCTGCGTGACCGGATGCCGCACCCCAATCCCCGCGCAACGGTTCCCGGGGCGGCGGCCCGTCGTGCGCCGCGCGCCAGCCGCGCTCGCGCTCGGCCGCCGCGAACGACTCGGCGGGCCCGGCGACGTGCGCGATCGCGCGACGCCCGGCATCCGTCAGCCTGCGTGTGGCCGTCTCGGCGCCGCCGGCGTGGTCGGACTGGACCGTCGCGAACGCCCCGCCGGGTGAGTCGACTGCGACCAGCGCGAGACCCGCGGGCGGCGCGACGCCCTCCGCGATGGCCGTCGCCTCGTTGAGGACGATCGCGCCGTCGACGCCGAGGTCGTGCAGGCGGTCGAAGGCGTCGGCGATGCCCGTCCGCTCGGCGAGCGAGATGAGGGTGACCGCCAGGTCGCGCCGGGCCGCAGCGGATGCCACGGCTTCGAGCATCCGCGAGTTGCCGACGGTCGCGAGGGTCGCGACGATGACACCGATCGTGCCGGAGCGGCCCGTGCGCAGGGCCCGGGCGGCGCGGTGAGGGCGGTAGCCGAGGTCGGCCATCGCCGCCTCGATGCGCGCGCGGGTCTCGGGGTCGACGCGCGGGCTGCCGTTGACGACGCGCGAGACGGTCTGGCCGGACACACCCGCCGCCGCGGCCACGTCGGCCATCGAGACGCGTCGCTGCACGGCATCCTCCCCGGCGCGGCCCCGGCACGATCTGCGGAGATCCGCGCGATGTTGACGATAACACAGCCCTTCGGCTACCGTGTTGACGTGAACACGCCGCAGTTCGAGCCCACCCCCACCGAGACATCCGACCTGGGCGCCGGCGTCGTCAAGCGCAGCACCCGCCTCGCCGACGGCCGCGAGCTGATCTACTTCGACGACCCCGGCACGACCCTCGGCCCGGAGCGCGCCGTCGACACCCGCGATCTCGACGCCCGCCCCGAGACCGCCACGATGCGGCAGGACGTCCTCACCGGCGACTGGGTCTCCGTCGCCGCGAACCGGCAGAACCGTGCGTTCCTGCCCCCCGCCGAGCTCGACCCGCTCGCGCCGCAGACCCCGACGAACCCGTCCGAGATCCCATCGCACTACGACGTCGCCGTCTTCGAGAACAAGTCGCCCTCGTTCGGCCCCGCCCTGGCCGAGGCGACCGACGACGTCCCCGCCGCGGTCGACCCGCCGCGCGGGCTCGACGACCTCGCCCACCTCGGGCTCGGCCGCACCCGCACGAGCGTCGGCCGCACCGAGGTGGTCTGCTTCTCGCCCGAGCGCACCGGCTCGTTCGGCACGCAGTCCGTCACCCGTGCCCGCACCGTCATCGAGGCGTGGGCCGACCGCACCGCCGCCCTGTCCGCCCTTCCCGGCATCGAGCAGGTGTTCCCCTTCGAGAATCGCGGCGAAGCGATCGGCGTCACGCTGCAGCATCCGCACGGCCAGATCTACGCCTACCCGTACGTCACTCCGCGCACGACCCGTCTGCTCGACTCGATCGACCGCACCGCCCCCGACCTGTTCCAGCGCATCCTCGAGTTCGAGCAGGCCGGCCCCCGCGTCCTGCTGCGCGGCGAGCACTGGACCGCCTTCGTGCCGTTCGCCGCCCGCTGGCCACTGGAGATCCACCTGCTCCCGCACCGTCACGTCGCCGACTTCGCGACGCTCTCGGAGCCCGAGAAGGACGAGCTCGCCCCGCTCTACCTGCGACTGCTGCGCGGCGTCGACGCCCTCTACGAGTCCGAGACTCCCTACATCGCCGCCTGGCACCAGGCGCCGGTCCACGTCGGCCGCGACACCGTGCGCCTGAGCCTGCAGCTCACGAGTCCCCGTCGCGCCGCCGACAAGCTCAAGTTCCTCGCCGGATCCGAGGCCGCCATGGGCGCCTGGATCGGCGACGTCCCCCCGGAGGACGCCGCCGCGCGCCTCCGCACCGCCATCGAAGGAGTCACCCTGTGACCGCTGCCGGCGAGGCCCACGGCCTCTTCTCCACCCTCACCGGCAACGAGCCGGTCGGCCTCTGGTCGGCGCCCGGGCGCGTCAACCTGATCGGCGAGCACACCGACTACAACGACGGCTTCGTCTTCCCGTTCGCGACGCCCCACCGGACGCACGTCGCGCTCGGCCGCCGCTCGGACGGCCGCATCCGCGTGGTCTCGACCTTCGACGAGGCGCCGGTCGAGGTGGCGCTCGCGGACCTCGACGCGCTCTTCCCCGACCGCCGCGACGAGGTCGTCGAGTGGGCCAGGTACCCGCTCGGTGTCGCGTGGGCCCTGCTGCAGGCGACCGGGACGGATGCCGCATCCGTCACCGGTGTCGACCTCGCGTTCGCCTCGGACGTCCCCGTCGGCGCCGGGCTCTCGTCGTCGGCGGCCATCGAGGGTGCGACCGGCTCGGCGCTCAACGACGTGTGGGGGCTCGGCCTCGACCGCGTCGCACTCGCGCAGGCGGGACGCCGCGCCGAGAACGAGGCCGTCGGCGCTCCGACCGGGATCATGGACCAGATGGCGTCGATGCTCGGTGAGACGGATGCCGGCACCTTCCTCGACTGCCGCAGCCTCGACGCGCAGGTGGTCGCCCTCGGATTCGACGCCGCGGGGCTCGAGCTCATGGTGATCGACACGCGTGTCGCCCACGCGCACTCGACCGGCGGCTACGGCGAGCGCCGCGCCGCGTGCGAGCGCGGTGCGGAGGCGATGGGCGTCCCGGCCCTGCGCGACGTGCGCGTCGACCAGCTGCCGCAGGTCGAGCAGCTCGTCGACGAGGTGACCTATCGGCGGGTGCGTCACGTCGTCACCGAGAACCAGCGCGTGCTCGACACCGTGCGTACGCTGCGCGAACAGGGCCCCCGCGCCATCGGCGACCTGCTCTACGCCTCGCACGCCTCGATGCGCGACGATTTCGAGATCTCGGTGCCCGAGCTCGACCTCGCCGTCGAGACCGCCCGCGAGAACGGCGCGGTCGGGGCGCGGATGACGGGCGGCGGATTCGGCGGGTCGGCGATCGCGCTCATCGACCGCGCCGCCGTCCCGGCCGTGCGAGGCGCGGTTCTGGCAGCCTTCGCCGCGGCGGGGCACACCGAGCCGCACGTCTTCACGGTGCGACCGTCCGAGGGTGCCCGCCGCGACGGCTGATCCCGTTACGGCTCGGTAAAGCCGGCGATCCGCCCGTGCGCCCGCGGCGGGCGGAGGGCAGGATGGACCCATGCCCTTCGCCACCACCCCCGCCGCCGGCACGCCCCTCCTGCAGGTGCGCGACCTCGCCGTCGAGTTCCAGACCATCGACGGATCGGTGCGCGCCGTGGAGGGCGTCGACCTCGACCTCGCCGCGGGTGAGACGGTCGCGATCGTGGGCGAGTCGGGCTCGGGCAAGTCGACGACCGCGATGGCCGTGATCGGCCTGCTGGCCGGCAACGGACGCATCGCCGACGGCAGCATCCGCCTCGACGGCCAGGAGCTCGTCGGGGCCTCCGAGGCGACGATGCGCGGCATCCGCGGGGCGCAGATCGGACTCGTGCCGCAGGACCCGATGTCGAACCTCAACCCGACGTCGAAGATCGGCACGCAGGTCGCCGAGACCCTGCTCGCGCACGGGCTCGCGACGAAGAAGGACGTCGACCGGAAGGTCGTCGAGACCCTCGCGGCGGCCGGCCTGCCGAATGCCGAGGAGCGCGCGAAGCAGTACCCGCACGAGTTCTCGGGCGGCATGCGCCAGCGCGCACTCATCGCGATCGGCCTGGCCTGCAACCCGCGCCTGCTCATCGCCGACGAGCCCACGAGCGCGCTCGACGTGACGGTGCAGAAGACGATCCTCGACCAGCTCGGCCGCATGACGACCGAGCTCGGCACGTCCGTCCTGCTGATCACGCACGACCTGGGTCTCGCGGCCGAGCGCGCCGCCCGGGTCGTCGTCATGCACCGGGGCCGCATCGTCGAGCAGGGCCCCGCGCGGCAGATCCTCGAGGGCCCGCAGCATCCCTACACCCAGTCCCTCGTGCAGGCGGCGCCCTCGGTCGCCGTCGCACGGTTGCGCCCCGAGGCGTTCACGGCCCCGACACCGGATGCCGCGCCGAAGCCGGTCGACAACATCGTCGAGGTCGAGGGGCTCACCAAGCTCTACAAGGTCCGCGGGCAGAAGGAGGACTTCGCCGCCGTCCGCGACGTCTCGTTCGCGATCCCCCGCGGCGAGACGGTCGCGATCGTCGGCGAATCCGGGTCGGGCAAGACGACGACGGCACGGATGCTGCTGAAGGTCGTCGACCCGACGGAGGGTGTCATCCGCTACGACGGTGCGGATGTGGCATTCCTCAAAGGACGGCAGCTGCGCGAGTTCCGGCAGAAGGTGCAGCCGATCTTCCAGGACCCGTATTCGTCGCTGAACCCCATGTTCACGATCGAGCGGATCGTGCAGGAACCGCTCGACTTCTACAACCGCGGCTCCGCGAAGGACCGTGCCGCGCGGGTGAGCAAGCTGCTCGACGACGTCGCCCTGCCCGAGTCGATGCTGCGGCGCTACCCGTCGGAGCTGTCCGGCGGTCAGCGTCAGCGCGTCGCGATCGCGCGGGCCCTCGCCCTGTCGCCGGAACTGATCGTCTGCGACGAGCCGGTGTCGGCGCTCGACGTTCTCGTGCAGGACCAGATCCTGTCGCTGCTGCGCGACCTGCAGAACGAGTACGGCCTGAGCTACCTGTTCATCTCGCACGACCTCGCCGTCGTGCGCCTGATCAGCGACTACGTCTGCGTCATGAAGGACGGCGCGCTCGTCGAGGCCGCCTCGAGCGAGGAGATCTTCACGAACCCGCGCGACCCCTACACACGCAACCTCCTCGCCTCGATCCCCGGCAACGAGCTCGACATCGCCGTCTGACCCTCCTTCCGGCATCCCTCCCCTGTCACAAAACGCCGCCCGACGCGGCACGACGCGACAGGCGAACAGCGGATGCCGCGCCTCCGCAACCCTCCCCTGTCACAACACGCCGCCCCACGCCGCACAACGCGACAGGCGAACAGCCCCAGCACGCACGGGCAGCGAAGCGATCCCGGTGGGCCGGACAGTCGGGGAAGGGGCCCTGTTGTCCGACCCGCCGGGATCGCGCAGCGGTACCAGCCGCCCCGCCGGGATCGCGCAGCGGTACCCCGGCGCGACTACGGCACGACCGCGTTGCCGAGCCCGCCGAGCGTGTACAGCGCGGCCAGCCCCACGACCACGACGACGGCGAGCCCGACGACGACGAGCAGCGCCCGCCGGCTCACGATCAGCGCCCGCGCGTCCGGGGGTCCATGGCTTCGCGCAGCGCCTCACCGAAGAGCGTGAAGCCGAGCGCGGTGATGGCGATGCAGATGCCGGGGAGGAACGCCAACCACGGCGCGATGGCGAGTTCCGCCTGCGCGTAGGTGAGCATGCGGCCCCACTCCGCGGTCTCGGGGCGTCCGCCGCCGAGGCCGAGGAACGACAGCGCTGCGGCGTCGATGACGGCGGTCGCGAGCGACAGGGTGCCCTGCACGATGACCGGTCCGACCGCGTTCGGCAGGACGTGGGTCATCGTGATGCGCCCGCGGCCGAGGCCGAGGGTCTGCGCCGAGAGGACGTAGTCGGCCGACCGCTGCTGCAGCATCGAGGCGCGGAGCAGGCGCGCGAAGATGGGCACCTGCGCGACACCGATGGCGATCATGACCGAGTTCTGGTTCTGGCCGAGGATCGCTGCGATCGAGACGGCGAGCAGCAGGCTCGGCACCGACAGCAGGATGTCGACGAGTCGCATGATGACGTTGTCGACCCAGCCGCCGAACGTGCCGGCGATGAGGCCCAGCAGCATCCCGCCGACGAGGCCGTAAGCGGTCGAGATGACGCCGATGAGCAGCGACGACTGCGCTCCCCAGATGAGCTTCGACAGCACGTCGCCGCCGAACCGGTCGAGGCCGAGCGGGAACGCCGCGATCTCGCCGGGACCGGGGATGTAGGTCGGAGTGATCTCGCGCGCACCCGGGAGGTCGGTCTCGGGGTACGGGGCGAGCAGCGGCGCGAGGATCGCGACGAGCACGAACAGCAGCACGATGACGAGGCCGGTCCACGCAACGGGGCTGCGCCGCAGGCGACGGAAGACGTCGTGCCAGAAGCCGCCGCGCGGCGCTCCGCCGCTGCCGGCGTTCAGGTCGACGGCCGTGGCGTCCTCGGCGGGGCTCCCGCCGGCGGCGGGGGGAAGGACGGTGCTCATGAGACCCTCACTCTCGGGTCGATCAGGCTGTACGAGACGTCGACGAGCAGGTTGATCAGCGCGTAGACGATCGCGATGAAGATGATGAAGCCCTGCAGGACCGGGAAGTCGCGGTTGAAGATGGCGCCGGCGAGGAACGATCCGATGCCGGGGAAGGCGAACACCGTCTCGGTGAGGATCGCTCCCGACAGCAGCAGACCCGCCTGCAGGCCGATCGTCGTGATGACCGGCAGCATCGCGTTGCGGAGGATGAAGCGGTTGCGCAGCAGCGCTCCGGGCACGCCCTTGGCCTTGCCGGTGCGCACGTAGTCCGCGTTCTGGACCTCGAGGACGGATGCCCGGGTGATGCGCACGATGATCGCGAGGGGGATCGTGCCGAGCGCCACCGCCGGCAGAATCAGGTGGAGGACGGCATCCCATGCCGCGTCGAACTCCCCTGTGATGAGGCCGTCGAGGACGTAGAAGTTCGTGTAATGCGTCGCGTCGATCCGGGGGCTCTGGCGGCCGTCCGAGGGCAGCCATCCCAGCTGCACCGCGAAGACGTACTTGAGGATGAAGGCCAGGAAGAACACCGGCACGACGATGCCGAGCAGGCTGAAGACGACGGCGGCGCTGTCGGCCGCCTTGCCGTGGCGGCGGGCGGCCCAGTACCCGAGGGGCACGCCGACGCCGACGGCGATGATGAGCGCGGCGAGCGAGAGCTCGATCGTCGCGGGGAAGCGGCGCAGGAACTCGTCGAGCACGGGACGGCTCGTCTGCAGCGAGCTGCCGAAGTCGCCCGAGAGGAGCCTGCCGATCCACGTGAAGTACTGCTCGAGGAGCGGGCGGTCGAAGCCGTAGAGCTCGTTGATGCGGGCGACGGCTTCGGGGGTGGACTTCTCGCCGAGCAGGGCCTGGGCGGGCCCACCGGGGAGGGTTCTCACCCACCAGAAGAGCAGGATGCTCAGGCCGAGGAGGGTGGGGATCAGCAGCAGGAGCCTTTTGCCGATGGTTCGCAGCACGGGTGTCGCTTTCGGGGAGGTCGGTGCGGGGCGGGAGGGTGTCCCGCCCCGCACCGGTCAGGCGGCCGGGGCCGCCTCGATCGGCTTACTTCGTGAGGACGATCTCGCTGAACACCTCATCGTTCACGGGGCTCGCCGGGTAGCTCTCGACGCGGGGGTCGAAGGCCAGGGTGGGAGCCGGGTGGGCGAGCGGGACACCGGGGATGAACTCGGCGACCTGCTCGTTGATGTCGGAGTAGACCTGCGTCTGCTCGTCGAGGTCCGCGATGCCGCGGGCGTCGGTCAGGGCGGAGAACAGCTCGGGGTTGTCGAAGCCCCACTCCGCCGACTTCTGACCGAAGAAGACGCCGAGGAAGTTGTCGGTGTCGTTGTAGTCGCCGGTCCAACCGAGCAGGTGGATGCCGTGGTCCGTGCCGCCGGTGATGAGGTCGAGGTACTCGCCCCACTCGTTCGACTGCGGCGTGGTCTCGACGCCGACCTCGTTCAGCTGCTTCGACAGCACCGTGAAGATCTGCTCGGGGTCCGGCATGTACGGACGCGAGACGTTGACCGGGTAGTTGAAGGTCAGCGCGAGCGGGTTCGCCTCGTCGTAGCCGGCCTCGGCGAGCAGCTGCTTCGCCTTCTCGGGGTCGTAGTCGTACGTCGTGACGTCGGCGTTCCAGCCGTTGACGGTCGGCGGCATGAACTGCGTCGCCTTCTCGGTGCCCTCGGGGAGGACCTGCGAGATGAGCGCGTCCTTGTCGACGGCGTACGAGAGAGCCTCACGGACCTTCGGGTCCTGAAGCTCCGGGACCGCCTGGTTGAAGGCGAGGTAGAGGATCGTGAAGGGAGGACGCGACACCATCTTGTAGCCGTCCTCCTCGAGGGCGGCCGTGTCGGCGGGGCCGACGAGGTCGTACCCGTCGATGGAGCCCGACTCGAGCGCCTGGCGGCGGGCGGTCGGGTCGTCGATCACGCGGAAGATGATCTCGTCGATCTGGCCGGCGTCGCCCCAGTAGTCCTCGTACGAGCTCAGCGTCAGCTGCTCGCCCGGCGACCACTCGTCGAACTTGTAGGGACCGGTGCCGACGGGGTGACCCATCGCGTACTCGCTGAGGGTCGGGGCCTCGGCGGTGCCGCCGACCTCGTCGGCCTTGTACTCCTCGAGGGCGGTCGGCGACTGCATCCCGAAGGCGGGGAGCGACAGCGCCGCGACGAAGCCGGCGAAGGGCTTCTTCAGCGCGATGGTGACCGAGTCGTCGCCGTCGGGCGTGCAGGAGTCGTAGACCGCAGTGTC
Organism: Microbacterium sp. CnD16-F; assembly: GCF_024124465.1. NCBI lineage: Bacteria > Bacillati > Actinomycetota > Actinomycetes > Micrococcales > Microbacteriaceae > Microbacterium > Microbacterium sp. CnD16-F. The sequence goes on along the minus strand of NZ_JAMXSA010000013.1, from coordinate 27,193 downwards.
GGGGCTCGACGCGTAGCCCTTGAAGAGCTTGTTGTAGTAGTAGCCGAGCGCCTCGCTGGCGGCCAGGCCCTCCCAGTTGTACCAACGGTCGAAGTTGACGCACACGGCCTCGGCGTTGAACGGCGTGCCGTCGTGGAACGTGACGTCCTTCTTGAGGGCGAACGTGTAGCTCAGCGAGTCGTCCGAGACCTCCCACGACTCCGCGAGGAGCGGCGCCGGGTCGGCAGTGCCGGGCTTGGTGCCGACGAGACCCTCGAAGATCTGACGCGAGACGCGGAACGTCTCGCCGTCCTGGGCGAAGGCGGGGTCGAGGCTGGCCGGGTCGGCCGAGGCGCCGAAGACGAACGTGCCGTCGACGTCGGCCGAGCCTTCGCCTTCGGTCTCGCCGCCGCGCTGACTGGCGCACGCGCTGAGCGCGAGCGCACCGATGACGAGGGCCGCGGCGCCCGCGACCACCCGCTTCCTGGACATGGGGAGCATTGCTGTGCACCTTCCGATGAGGCTCGTCGGCGACGCGCCTGGAGGGCGGCGCTGCCGAAGGGATGCCGCTGACGCTACCTGCCCCACTGCGGGCAAGCGGTTACATCTGCATCTCGATCGTGTTTCTTCCTGCGGGCTACCGTAGACGAATGGCCCGCTCCCGCGACCCGATCGACCCGCCTGTCGCGAGACTGTCCGACGGCCGGCAGGCGCGCATCGTGCCGGGTCGTTTCGCCGGCGGCTGGGAACTGATCGTCGACACGACCCCCCAGTCGCACGTGGACCTCGACGATCCGTCGCACCTCCACTTCGAGTACGTCGCCCGGATGGGTGCGGTGATCGACCAGATCGGGATGCCGGGCGAGCCCCTCACGGCCGTGCACCTCGGTGCGGGCGCCCTGACCCTGCCGCGGTACGTCGAGCACACCCGGCCGGGGTCGCGGCAGCAGGTGATCGAGCTGGAGCAGGCGCTCGTCGACCTCGTCCGCGCGCACCTGCCGCTCCCCCGCACGGGACAGCTCCGGGTACGCATCGGCGACGCGCGCGACGTCGCGGCGCGCCTGCCCGCGGGGCTCGTCGGCAACGTCGACCTCGTCGTCTCCGACGTGTTCGCGGGCGCCCAGACCCCCGCCCACATCACGAGCGTGGAGTACTACCGCATCCTCGCGGGGCTGCTCGCACCCACCGGCATCCTGCTCGTCAACATCGCCGACGGCAGCGGGCTGGCCTTCGCGCGCCGTCAGGTCGCGACCGTGCGCTCGGTGCTCGAGCACGTCGTGATCCTCGCCGAGGTCGGCACACTCAAGAGCGGTCGGTTCGGCAACATCGTGATCGCCGCCTCTCCCGCTCCGCTGCCGATGGACTGGCTGCCGCGGCTCATGGCGGCGGGGCCGCACCCCGCGAAGGTCGCCCACGGCGCCGAGCTCGAGGCGTTCGCGCGCGATGCGCGGATCATGACGGATGCCGACGCCACCCCGTCGCCGAAGCCCGCCGCATCCGTCTTCGACCGCTGAGGCCACGACGCGCGGCGCGCCCTCAGCCGATTCCGGGTCCCGCCCGGCGACACTGGAGGCACACGTCGCTGGGTGGGAAGGATTGGCCGTGGGCTTCATCAAGGGATACGACCCGGAGACACTCCGAGAGATCGTCGACCTCGACGAATGCCAGGCACGGCTCGTCGAGCTCGGCGAGCAGCGCAGCCTCGCGGCGATGCTCGAGAAGGTGTGGCTCCTCAAGGTGACCGGCCGTCTCGACGACGCGCTCGTGGTGTCGGAGGAGTCGGTCCGTCTCGCGCGGATGGCCGGGACACGCAAGGACCTGCTGCGCGCACGGATGCTGCACGCCACTGTCCAGCAGTTCCGCGGCGCCTACGCGGCCGCGATCCACGAACTCAACACGTGCGTCGAAGAGGCCGAGGGCCAGGGCTGGGCGGCGGTGGCCGCGTTCGGCTGCCAGCACCGCGGCAAGGTGCACTTCGACGCCGGTGACGATGCGTCGGCGCGCGCGGACTTCAAGAAGGCGCTCTTCCTGCGGCAGGAGGCCGGGGCGCCCGAGGAGCAGCTCGAGTCGACGCTGCTCGCGATCGACGCCGTCGACCGGCGCCGCAACCGTTCCACGGTCGCCAGCTGAGCCGTTCCCGGCGAGTGTCGTACATCCGTTCTATCGTGCTGGCATGAGCGATCTGATCGACGTCCGCCGCGAGGCGGAGTCCCTGCTGCGGCAGCTGCTCGACGACTCGTGGAGCTTCGCGTTCGACAACGCCAAACGGCGCGCGGGCGCGTGCGACTACCTGCGCAAGCGCATCACGCTCTCGCGCTACCTCGCCGCGCGGTACGACGCCGAGACCAACCGGCAGACGATCCTGCACGAGATCGCCCACGCGATCGCGGGCGCCGCCGCCGGTCACGGCGCGGACTGGAAGCGCATCGCGCGCTCGCTCGGCTACACCGGCGGCGTGACGCACCGCGGCGAGACGGCGACCGAGCTCGCCCCCTGGGTCGGGGTCTGCCCCGCGGGGCACGTCGCCTACCGGCACCGCAAGGCCACGCGGGCGACCTCGTGCGCACGCTGCGCACCGACGTTCGATCCGCGCCACCTCATCACCTGGCGGCGGCGCGAGATCACCGCCGAGACGCGGCGGGCCGCCCTCACTCCGCGCTGATCGCCTCGTACGCCCGCCACACGCCGCCGCGCAGGACCGGCACCGCATCGTCGGCGTCGTGGACCGCGGCGGCGAGCACCTCGGCGCGGCGGTCGGCCTCGAGCAGCTCCTGCCCCGAGCCGCTCGCCGTCAGCAGGTGACGGACGGCGGAACGGAGCCCGCGGAAGGACTCGGATGCCGCCGCCGCCTCCGGCGACGAATGGTCGAGGCCGAGCGCCTCGAGGGCGGCGAACACCGCGCCCGCGCCCAGCTGGTCCTCGACCGAGAAGCGGAGGACCGCGGCATCCCCCTGCCCGGACAGCTCCCCCGCCGCGATCACGTTGACGCTCGTCCGCGCCGCGCGGCGGTTCTGCTCGGCCAGCACGGCGCGCGCGACCGCGGTCGCGTTGCGCAGGCACCCCAGGAAGACGACCGCACCCGCGTCCGCAGCGGCCGAGGCGACGGCGGCGCCGTTGCGCGAAACGGCGTGGGCCGCGTCGTCGTGCGGCACGGTCTCGCCGCCCACGATCCGCGCCGACACGGTCGACGAGAACCGCAGGACGTCGACCACGACGACCACGTCCGCGGGGGCGAGGCGGCGCAGGCCCTCCTGCCCCCAGTCGAAACGCAGTTGGTAGCGGGACTGGTCGAATGGGCTCGCGGTCATCCCTCCAGCGTACGAGCGTCGACGACCGGCTTCAGCGCGAGCGCGAGGCCGAGGACGTTCCGCGCCGTGCGCTGCAGTTCACCGCGGGTGAGTCCGTCCGCGCGGGCGAGCGAGTCGAGGATCGACGTGTCGGCGTACGCCTGCGGCGCGCCGTCGCGCTTGACCCCGCCGGGCATGAGGACGTCCACCTGCGCACGGACGCGGTAGGCGTTGTCCGCGAGGGCGGGGAAGTCCGGGTCGGCGGACTCCTCGATCCACCAGTCGGTGATGACCGTGCCCTCGTACCCCCACTCGCCCCGCAGGACGACCGTCGCGAGGTCGTGGTGGTAGTGCGCCCACACCCCGTTGATCTGGTTGTACGACGTCATGATCACGCGGGGCGCGGCTTCGCGCACGCAGATCTCGAAGCCGCGCAGGTAGATCTCGCGCAGGGCGCGTTCGGAGACCCGCGAGTCGTTGCGGGTGCGGTTGGTCTCCTGGTTGTTCGCGGCGAAGTGCTTCGGGCAGGCGGCGAGTCCGGTGCTCTGCACGCCGCGCACGACGGCGGCGGCGATGCGTCCCGAGACGACCGGGTCCTCGCTGAAGTACTCGAAGTTGCGCCCGCACAGGGGGTCGCGGTGGATGTTCATGCCCGGGCTGAGCAGCACGTCCGAGGCCTTGCGCAGCATCTCCTGGCCGTGCAGCGCAGCGAGCTCCTCGATGAGCGGGACGTTCCAGGTCGAGGCGAACGCCGTCCCCGAGGGCAGCAACGAGGCGTAGGCCGCGAGGCGGATGCCGCTCGGCCCGTCGGTCGTCGTGATCGGCGGCACGCCCTTGGCGCGCGGCGACTCGGACACCCCGCCCAGCACGCCCGCGTTGCCGGCGGCCCCCAGCGGGCTGTCCATCGTGACGTCGCCGCGGGCGAGGAGCGACAGTTCCTCATCGCTCAGCTGCGCGACGAAGTCGTCGAGGGATGCCGCACCCGCGGCGACGTCGGCGAGGTCGACACCCCTGTCGCCCGTGTGCGGGATCTCGGCGGGCAGGGTGGTGAGGATCCGGTCGGCCCGCGCGACGGTGCGCGTGGGGACGGTCTCGTGGGCGACGACGGCCGAGCCGTCTGCCGCTCGCGCGAGCGTGAGTCGCTCGAAGGGCAGGACCGGGGCGGCGACCTCGGTGGCCGTGCGCACGACCCGCGTCTCGGGCACGTCGAACGCCGCCACGCGCGTCGCCGAGCGCACGTCGGTCCCCACGAACACGGGGTACTCGCCGGCTTCGAGGACCCAGGCGCTGCGGGTACCGGTCGCGCCGGCGTCGTCGTACGAGGCGAGGTCGTCGAGACGCACCGTGAGCCGGATCGTCTCGCTCGCCCCGGGCGCGAGCAGCCCGGTCTTGCCGAACGCCGCGAGCTGACGGGCGGGCTTGCCGAGGGCGCCGTCCGGAGCGCCGGTGTAGACCTGCACGACCTCCTTTCCGGCGAAGGCCCCCGTGTTGGTGACGACGGCCTCGAGGGTCAGGGCACCGGCATCCGTCGTCACCGTCGTCGCCAGCTCGAACGTCGTGTACGACAGGCCGTGCCCGAACGGGAACAGCACCCGGTCGGGGGCGAACGTCTCGAAGTAGCGGTAGCCGACGAAGACGTCCTCGGCGTAGACGTTGACGTCGAGGTGACCGAAGTTCGGCGCACTGGGGTAGTCCTCGTAGCTGAGGGCGATCGTGTCGGTCAGCTTGCCGCTGGAGGCCGATTCGCCGGCGAGCACCCCCGCGACGGCGCGGGCACCCTCCATGCCGCCCTGCCAGGCCAGCAGCACGGCGCTGATCCGGTCGCCGTACGCGACGACCCACGACAGGTCCATCACGTTGCCCGCGTCCACGACGACCACCACACGGTCGAAGTGCGCGGTCACGGCGTCGAGGAGGGCGCTCTCCTCCGGCGTCAGGTAGTAGCTGCCGGGCTCGAGGATGCTGTCGCGCGCCTCGCCCGCCGCGCGGCCGATGGCGACGACCGCGGTGTCGGCACGGGATGCCGCGGCCGCCACGTCGGCGTCGGCGATGGGCATCTCGGGGAAGTGGTGCGGCCACTGGCCCCAGTTGGCGGTGAACACGGGCCGGTTCTCCGCGGACCACGTCGAGTACCGGGTCGCGAGGTCGTCGTCGACGCAGACGCCCGCGTCGCGGAGCCCGGCGAGCAGGTTCCAGATGTAGGGCACCTTGACGTCACCGCCCGAGCCGTAGCCGACGGCGAACCAGTCCACCTGCACGCGCCCGAAGACCGCGACGGTGCGCTCGCCGAGCGGCAGGGTGCCGTCGTTCGTCAGCAGCACGACACCCTCGGTGGCGGTCGCTCGCGCGATCTCGGCGAGGGCGGGATCGAGAGTCGGGTCTGTGTCGAGCAGCATCGACGAGATCTGCGCAACGGACTCGACGGGAGCGAGCGCGTGCGAGCGGTCGCCGGATTCGATGGCGGGTTCGAGGGGCATGGCGGTCTTTCGCAAGGGTCGCCGGGGCGACGGAGGTATGGGAGCGCTCCCAACGTACCGACTCCCCCGCCGGAATGCGAGAGTGGAGGCATGCGGATCCTGCTGAAACTCGAACTCGACTGCACCGCGGATGCGGCGTGGCGCGCCCTGCACTCGCCGCGGGCGGTCACCGAGCTGTACGGACCGCTCCTCGACATGGCGCCGATGGCCGCCTCGCTCCCGACCTCGTTCGAGCCGGGCGCCGACGTCCCGGTCGAGATCCGCGCCCTCGGCCTCCTCCCCGTCGGTCAGCAGCTGATCCACGCGAGCGACCGCTACACCGAGGACGCGAACGGTCCGGTGCGGATCTTCCGCGACAGCGGCATCCCGCTCACCGGTCCCCTCGCGGCGCTCGACGTCTGGGACCACCAGATGGCGGTCAGCCCGCTGCCGGGCGATCCGTCGCGGACGCTGTGGCGCGATCGCCTCACGATCGGCGGGATCGCGGCGGTGCCGCTGTGGCCGATGCTGTGGGCGGCGTGGCAGTACCGCGGCATCCGCCTGCGGGCCCTCGCCCCGACCTGGTCGTACGACCCGCCCGCCGCGGAGACCGACTGACGGATGGATGCCGCCCCTCCGTGCGACCCGGACAGGTCACACGAAGGGGCGACGATCTGCGCGCGACGGCGCGCCTACTCCGACAGAGCCTCGACGGGCACCGTGCGGGTCGCGATCCGCGTCGGGGCGACGGCGGCGCCGAGGGTGAGGGCGGCGGTGGCGACGATCACGATCGCCACCGGCAGCAGCGGGATCGCGGGTGCGACGAACGTCGGCGACTGCCACAGCGGCGGCATCGCGACCGAGCCGAGCAGCGACTGCGCGGCGACCCAGCCGTAGAGGACGCCGAGGACGAGCCCGAACAGCAGCGCCGTGACCGTGACGTGCGCGGCCTCGATGAGGACCATCCGGCGGATCTGCGCCGAGGTGAGACCCAGCGCCCGCAGGAGCCCGAGCTCACGCTTGCGCTGCACGATGCCGATCGTGAGGAGGTTCACGAGGCCGACCGCCGCGATCACCGCACTGACGGCGACGAGAGACATCATGACCGTCGAGAAGGTGTCCATCATCTGGTTGAAGGCTGCGTCGGGTTCGCCGCCGCTCGAGGCGGTGACGAGGGACTTGGCCGACTCGGCCGCGACCGCGAACATCACGACCAGCGCGACGCCCATGACGACGCCGATGGCCATGCGGCTCGACCGCTCCGGGTACCGGACGGCGTTCTCGGCGGCCAGCCGCGCCGTGACCGACTTCCCGAAGAAGCGGCCGGTGACCTTCAGCAGCGGCGGCATGATCGAGACCGCGCTGGTCGAGACGGCGGTGAAGCTGCACAGCCCGCCGAAGAAGGCGACGAGCACGCCGATCGGGCTCAGCAGCCCGAGCAACAGCCCCCCGCCCAGCAGGACGGCACCGATGACGCCGAGCACGACGGCCGCGGCCTTGCGCCCACGATTCTCGGCGATCTCCTCCCACGAGCGCTCGACCGATCCGCCGAGCGCCTGGAGCGGCGTGACGGTGAGCACCCGACGCGACCCCGACCACGCGGCGATCCACGTCGTGAGGGCGACGGCGACGGCCGGCACGAGCAGGGTTGCCTGGACGGGGGACCAGTTGCTCGTCACACCCAGCGCCCGGTCGAGGAGCGGGACGGCCGGAAGCATCGCGAGGGTCGTGAGGACGAGGCCGAGGACGGCACCGATCGCGCCGACCGCGAGACCCTGCGTCGCGACCTCGGCGCGCTGCGAACGGGCGGTCGCGCCGATGAGGCGGAGGAGGGCGATGCGCCGCGTGCGGCCGGCGATGATCGTCGAGAACGTGTTCGCGGTGACGATGGCGGCGACGTAGACGGCGACGGCGAGCAGGATGCCGCTGAGCAGCATCAGCACCGCGGTCATCGTGTCCGACTTCCCATACATCGGGTTGGCCGCGAGGACCACCGAGATGTACCCCGTCGCCGACAGCAGGACGACGCCGAAGGCCGTCGAGATCGCCGAGACGAGGATCGTCGCGCCCATGCCCCGCTCACGGAGCCACGCGAGGCGCGGGGCGCGAGCGGCGTCGGACACCGTGACCGGCGGGGTCGTAGGCGCAGCGAGCGCGGTCACGCGGTCACCTCCGCGCTGAGCATGTGGGCCGAGATCTGCTCGGCGCTCTGACGGGGCTTGTCGGCGACGATGCGGCCGTCGCCGAGGAAGAGCACGCGATCGGCGTACGACGCGGCGACCGGGTCGTGCGTGACCATGGCGATGGACTGACCGTGCTCGGTGCTCGCGGCGGCGAGCAGCGAGAGCACCTCGCGCCCGCTGCGGGAGTCGAGGTTGCCGGTCGGCTCGTCGGCGAAGACGAGGTCGGGCGCCGTCGCGAGGGCGCGGGCGATCGCGACGCGCTGCTGCTGCCCGCCCGAGAGCTGGTGGGGGCGGTGCCGCAGGCGCGGGCCGAGGCCCAGCGTCTCGACGAGCCCATCGATGCGCGTGCGCTCCTGCGTGCTCGGCCGGCGCCCGTCGAGGTCGAACGGCAGCAGGATGTTGCCGATCGCGTCGAGGGTCGGGACCAGGTTGAAGGACTGGAAGACGAAGCCCACGCGGCGGCGACGCAGGATCGTCAGCTCGACGTCGGACAGGCCCGTGATGTCGGTGTCGCCGATCCAGACGCGGCCGGAGGCCGGGGCGTCGAGTCCCGCCATGATGTGCATGAGGGTGGACTTGCCCGAGCCCGACGGGCCCATGATCGCGGTGAACTCGCCGCGGCGGATGCCGACGGTGACGTCGTCGAGTGCGCGGACGATCGACTCGCCCCCGCCGTAGGTCTTGGTCAGGTGCTGGACGCGGGCGGCGAGGCCCAGGTCGGTGGTCGTGATCTCCATGTCTTCGACGCTACGGAGGAGGCCGCCCGCGCCGCGTCGGCCGGACGGCGCCTCCGCGTACATCGTGAGGATGATCCGGCATCCTCCGTCGCGACGGTGGGTCAGGCCAGGCCGTGCTCGAACGCGAAGACGACGAGCTGCACGCGGTCGCGCAGGCTCAACTTGGCGAGGATGCGGCTGACGTGCGTCTTCACGGTGGCCTCGGAGAGGAACTCGCGCGCGGCGATCTCGGCGTTGGACAGGCCCCGCGCCGCGAGCCCGAAGATCTCGCGCTCGCGCTCGGTGAGGGCGTCGAAGGCGGGCGGGACCGGACGGGTCGGCCCGCCGAGCGAGGCGAACAGGTCGCGGGTCGCCGACGCGGCGATGACCGACGACCCGGCGTGGACCGTGCGGATCGCGGCGAGCAGGAACTCGGGGTCGGCGTCCTTCAGCAGGAACCCGCTGGCACCGCGCTGGATCGCCCGCGCGGCGGCCTCGTCGAGGTCGAACGTCGTGAGCATGACGACCCTGGGCGGGTCGGGGTCGGCCAGCAGCGCCTCGGTCGCGGCGAGTCCGTCCATCACCGGCATCCGGATGTCCATCATCACGACGTCGGGCCGGGTCGCGCGGACGACCTCGATGGCCTGCGCGCCGTCGGAGGCCTCGCCGACGACCTCGAGGTCGGGCTGCGAAGCGACGACCATGCGGATGCCGGCGCGGAAGAGTGCCTGGTCGTCGACGAGGACGACGCGGATCGGGGTCATGCGGGGTCTCCAGTGGGGATCATGCGGCGGGTGCGCCGATCGGCAGCGATCCCGACACGAGGAAGGACGTTCCGGCGGGGGCGGCGTCCAGGCGGCCGCCGATCAGCTGCGCCCGCTCGCGCATGCCGATGAGCCCGTGACCGGGGGCGCGCTTCTCACCCGTCGACACGTCGCCGAGGTCGTTCCGCACCGACAGGTCGAGGCGGTCGGGATGCCACGCGAGCGCGACGTCGACTCCGCCGTCGCCGCCGTGGCGGATCGCGTTGGTCAGGGCCTCCTGCAGGATCCGGTACACGGCGAGCTGCACCGAGGCGGGGACCTCGGCGGTGGGAGCGGGGTCGACGTCGACGCGCAGCGGCGTGCCCGCCGCCCGCACCTGCGCGTAGAGCTGCTCGAGGTCGGCGAGCGTCGGCTGCGGCCCCTCGGCCTGCGAGTGGCGCATCTGGGTGAGCAGCAGGCGCACGTCCGACAGCGCGGCCCGGGCCGTCGACGAGATCGTGCCGAGGGCGTCGGACTGCGCCTTCGGATCGGATGCCGCCGCGTACCGCGCGCCGTCGGACTGCGCGATGATGACGGCCAGCGAGTGCGCGACGATGTCGTGCATGTCGCGGGCGATGCGGGTGCGCTCCTGCTCGGCCGCGGTCTCCTCCTCGGCCCGCGACTGCGCCGCGCGGTTCGCTCGGGCGCGGAGGGCGGTGCGGACGAGTGCGCCGGCGGTCCACGAGAGGCCGAGTGCGAAGAGGGCGGCGAGCAGGACGAAGACCAGGGTCGGGATGTCGGACAGCGAACCCATGCCGAGGAACGCCCAGCGGAAGAGGTAGGCCGTGATGGTCCCGGCGCCGAGGACGACGGAGGACAGCCCCAACCAGAAGACGCGGCGCGACCCGTAGGCCGCCGTCGCGTACAGGACGGCGAAGATCGCGATGTCGGCGAAGCCCGGCCCCCGGCCCAGACCCATCTGCACGACGGCGCCGACCCAGGCGACGGCGAGCGCGAGACCCGGCGAGTACCGTCGCAGGCCGAGAGCGCCGGCCAGGAGGAAGACGACCGGGACCGCCGACCACCCGCCGATGGGTGACGACATCGTGCCGGTGTTCAGCTCGTACGGCAGCGCCACCAGCGCGAACAGCACCGCGACGGCCGCATCGACGGCGGCCTGGGAGGGGCGGAGCTTGCGGAACACTCCCCCGACGCTACGCGGTCGGCGGCAGCGCGGCATCCGCCCCGGGATGTATCCCGCGCTCAGCCGTCGGCGGCGGGGAGGTAGACCCGCAGACCGTCCGCGACCGCGCGCACCCGCATCCGGAATCCGTCGGCGCCGACCTCTTCGAGCTCGCCGTCGTGCACCCAGATGTCGGGCGCGCTGCCGGCGGCCACCTCGAGTTCGAAGTCGTCGTCGAGGATCCGTTCCAGATCGGATGCCGGGGGCATCACCCGCAGCGCGCGGAGGACCTTGACGGTGTTCTTCCCGAAGGCGAGCGAGGCGACGGCGCGCAGCCGCGACCCGCGGGCGTGGTGGACGCGGACGTCGATGACGGCGTCGTGCAGGGTGGCCCGCTGCATCGTCGCGATGTGGTCGGGGTCGTTGCGCCCGACGCCCGCGAACACCGACCACACGCGGGCGCGCTTGCCGCCGCGGACGACGTCGACGGGGTGGGCGCCGTGAACCTCGCGCCAGGCGGCGACCGCGCCGCCCCACCACTTGCCGAGGCTCGTGCGGCGCTCGCGCTCGGCGAGGAACTCGGGGTACGCCCCGAGCGAGACCGCGTTGAGGACCGTGATCGGATCGCCGCCGTCGACCGAGACCTCGGCGACCGCGACCGGACGCACGTGTCCCGCCGCGTAGACATCGAGCCCGGCGTCGACCTCCTCGATCCCCGCCGAGCGCGCGAAGTGGTTGAACGTGCCGTTCGGCAGCACCAGGAGGGTGAGGTCGTGGCGGCGAGCGAGGTGCGCGGCGCGCGAGACCGACCCGTCGCCGCCGAGGATCGCGAGGACCCGCGGCGGACTGTCGTCGGCCACGGCCGCCGCGACGACGTCGTCGAGGGTCTCGTCCTCACCCAGGCGGTGCACGGTGGCGCCCGGCATCCGTCGCTGCACGTCGGGGACGCGATCGGGTCGCCCGAGAGCGGCGCCCGAGCGGGCGTTGGCGACGACGAGGACCTCGGAACCGATCGGGGTGTCGCTCATGCTGCCACGGTAGGCGGCCTCGGGGTCCGTCGCCTCCCGTTGACACCCGCACGCGGTTCGCCGACGCGCACCGCCCGGCGCCGAATCACCGCCCCTGTGCCGAATCACCACCGAATTGGCGACATCGCGATGGTGATTCGGCAACCGAGTGGTGACTCGGCGGTGAGGGGCGGAGGCGGGTCAGGCCGGCGAGAGCGGACGGTGCTCGAAGAAGGTCTGCAGGACGACGGTCGTGCGGGTGCCCACCGAGGCGGCCGAGCGGATGTCGCGGATCAGCCGCTCGAGGTCGCGCGGGGTGGCCACGCGCACGAACAGCATGTACGCCGCGTCGCCGGCGATCGAGTGGCACGCCTCGATCTCATCGAGGTGCGCGATGAGCTCGGGGGCGTTGTCGGGCTGCCCGGGGTCGAGCGGGGTGATCTCGACGAACGCGGCGAGCGGCTTGCCCGCGACCTCGGGGTCGATGACGGCGCGGTACCCCGAGATGAGCCCGCGCGCTTCGAGCCGGCGCACGCGCGCCTGCGTCGCCGAGACCGAGAGCCCGGCGACCGCGGACAGCTCGTTGAGCGTCGCGCGCGCGTTGGCCGAGAGGGCGGCGATGATCGCGGTGTCGGCGGTGTCGGTCTCGTCTGCGGCCACGTTCCGACCGTACCGCAGGCGGGTTGCACACGAGATCCTTACGGCCTTACCCTGAAATGACCGGAAATCTTCCCGCATCAGCGCGAGGAAACCGTGAGGAACCGATAGGAGGTCCACCATGAGCACCGTCACCACTGCGCCGACGATCATCGGGATGCCCGAGGTCGTCGAGGACGCCCGCACGGCCGAGACCTCCGCGGCCTGGGCGATGCTGCGGGATGCCGCGACCGCCCTGCAGGAACTGCAGACCACCGACGGTTCGGTGCCCGACGCCGCCGACCACGACGCCGCCCGCCGCCACGTCGAGGCGATCACCGCCGGCATCCGCTCGCTCTCCCCCGCCTTCCCGCACGACGCCGCCTACCTCGAAGCGAGCGTCCGGGACTTCGAGCGCTGGGTGTCGGAGGGGTTCGGGGTGCCCGACTTCCTCGACTCGCTCGTCGCCTTCCAGCCGCAGGAGCACCGCATCGACGGCCTGCGCCACCTCGTGGTCTTCCCGATGTACACGCAGAACGGCACCCGCGACCGCAAGGTCGAGGCCGTCCTCGTCGAGACGATCTGGCCCGAGTTCATCGCCGAGCTCGAGCAGACCTACACGAACCGCCTGTTCGTGTCGTTCCGCCTGCTCGACTTCACGCCCGGCTACGACACGAACTCGGCCGTGCTCTTCCCCGAGACGGTCGCGATGCGCGAGATCCCGACCTTCACCTGGGGCGCGATCTTCCAGGACCGCGAGGCGGCCCGCTACCGCCGCGTCGTGCGCGCCGCCGCGGACATCACCCGGCTCGACCTGCCCGACGCCGCCGCGCGGCTGCTCGACGACCAGCGCCTCGCCGAGAAGACGTTCGTCATGTGGGACCTCATCCACGACCGCACGCACATGCGCGGCGATCTGCCGTTCGACCCGTTCATGATCAAGCAGCGGATGCCGTTCTTCCTGTACTCGCTCGAGGAGCTGCGCTGCGACCTCACCGCCTTCCGCGAATGCGTCGCCATCGAGAAGGGCCTCTCGGCGAAGGCCCAGCTGACGGATGCCGAGACCGAGATGCTCGAGCACGCCGGACTCGTCCAGTACGCCGTCATCTTCGACCGCATCTTCCGCTTCGCGATCACCGGCACGCGCGTGCGCAACTACGACGGGCTCGGCGGGCAGCTGCTGTTCGCGTGGCTGCACCAGCGCGGCGTGCTGCACTGGACCGACACCTCGCTGGCGTTCGAGTGGGACCGCGTCGCCGACGCCGTCATCGCCCTGAGCGACGCGATCGACCGGCTCTACTGGGAGTCGATCGACCGCCCGAAGGTCGCGCACTGGCTCGCCGCCTACGACCTCGTCCGCCAGACGGTCACCCCCCACCCCGCCTCGCAGTGGGCCCGCGGCCTGTCGGACGAGATCCTGGCCGGTCCCCCGAAGGGCTACACCGACGCGGTCCTCGACGACGAGTTCCCGCTGTCGATGTTCTTCGAGGCCCTCGAGAAGAAGATGCGTCCCGTCATCGCCGGCGTGGCCGGCATCCGGGCCACCGACGCCTGATCCGCGGCGGCCGGCTCCGGGGGAAGCCGGCTGCCGCGGGTCAGTGCCCGGCGCGGCTCACTCGCCCGCGACGCCGCCCACCGCTTCGCGGGACGATGACGGGATGCCGGGGGTCGCGGCATCCGCTTCGGTCGTCTCGGGCGCCTCGCGGTACTCGGCCGAGAGCGTCCGGTAGGAGCGGGTGAGGAAGGCGGCGAGCGCCGCGGCCACCATGACGAGCCCGCCGATGAGGAAGATGAGCGCGATACCGCGCATCTCGCCCTCGCCGAGCAGCCAGGACCAGGTGCGCCGGCCCTCGTCGGTGCGCAGGGCGGGGATGATCCAGAACTCGGCGATCGGGGCGATCGCGAACGACGTGATCGGCCCCGTCGACACCTCGAGGGCCGTCGCGGCGCCGAACACCCGGCCCTGGCGCTCGAACGGCACGACCTTCTGGATGACGGTCTGCTCGGCGGACTCGATCACGGGGACGAGCGTCATGTACGCCCAGATTCCCAGCGCGTACAGCCACCACCACTCGCGCAGCGTGAACACCGCACCCAGCAGCCCCATCGCCGCCACCGCGAGCAGGAGCGTGCGGATCGGGTTCGTGCCGAGGCCCTTCGCGGCGACGATGCCGCCGCCGATGAGGAAGCCGGTCGCGGTCACCGCCAGGACGACGCCCCAGATCTTCACGTCGAAGAGTTCGAGACCGTAGGGGTCCATCAGCGCCATGTAGAGGCCGCCGATGAGGTTGTTGAAGGTGGAGAAGAGAATGAGCGCGAACAGCCCGGGGACGGCGCGGATGGCCGCCGCCGCGCCCCGGACGTCGAGGATCTTCGAGCCCGGGTCGGGCGTCGGCGCGTCTTCGGGGATGCGGACGAACAACAGGTGGACGAGGGGAACCGCGGTGAAGGCGATCGCGACGGCGAGCGTGCCACCCATGCCGACGAAGCCGACAGCGAGACCCGACAGGGCGCTCGTCACGATGAACGCGATGCCCTGCACGGTGCCGACGAGACCGTTCGCGTTGGCGTGGCGCTCCGTGGGGACCAGCAGCGTCACGGTCGTCGACAGGGCGATGTTGCGGAGGTTCTCGACCACCGCGCCGATGAGGATGATGCCCGAGAAGAGCCAGAACCAGGGGCCGCCGAGGTCGAGGATCGCGGACTCGGCCTGCGCGAGGTAGATCGCGCCGGCGGCGAGGAAGGCGGCGAGGGTGAAGACCCCGGAGAACACCATGACGGCGTGCTTGCGGAACCGGTCGACGAGGGTGCCGAAGACCATGCCGAAGATCGCGAGCAGCAGCATGTAGGCGCCGCCGATGATGCCTGTCGCGAGCACGGACTCGGTCTCGAGGTACACCCAGAAGGTCAGAGCGAACCACAGGAAGCTCGTCGTGACGTTCGCGACGGCCGTGTTCACCAGCACGTGCAGGAACGTGCGCATGCCGCCGGGCGGGACGGTGCGGGATGCCGGCGTCGCGTCGCTCATGCCGCGAGGGTATCGCCGGCCTCCGACACGGGAAAGAGCGTCCGCGCGCGACCTAGGCTGGAGCGGTGACGACGCTCCACGACCCGACGATCCGTTCCTTCGCCAGCGACAACTACTCAGGGGTGCACCCCGAGGTGCTGGCGGCCCTCGCCGCAGCGAACGACGGACACCAGATCGCCTACGGCGAGGACCTCTACACCGAGCGCCTGCAGCACGTCTTCGCCCGCCACTTCGGCGACGACGCGCAGGCGTTCCCCGTCTTCAACGGCACCGGCGCGAACGTCACCGGCCTGCAGTCGATGCTCCCCCGCTGGGGCGCCGTGGTCGCGGCATCCACCGCCCACATCAACGTCGACGAGGGCGGCGCTCCCGAGAAGGTCGCGGGCATCAAGATCCTGAACGTGCCCACCGACGACGGCAAGCTCACCCCCGAGCTCGTCGACCGCGAGGCGTGGGGCTGGGGCGACGAGCACCGCGCGCAGCCGCTCGTCGTCTCGATCACGCAGTCGACCGAGCTCGGCACCCTCTACACGCCCGACGAGATCCGGGCCCTCGCCGATCACGCGCACGCACGCGGCATGCGCCTGCACCTCGACGGCGCACGGCTGTCGAACGCGGCAGCGGCCCTCGACCTGCCGATCCGCGCGTTCACGCTCGACGCGGGCGTCGACGTCGTCAGCGCCGGCGGCACGAAGAACGGCGCGCTCGCGGCCGAGGCGATCGTCGTGCTCGACCCCGCGGCATCCGCGGGGCTCCCCTTCCTGCGCAAGCTCAACATGCAGCTGTCGTCGAAGATGCGCTTCGTCTCGGCCCAGTTGATCGCGCTGTACGAGGACGACCTCTACCTGCGCAACGCCCGCCACGCCAACGCGATGGCCGCGCGCCTGCGCTCCGCCGTCGAGGCGGGGCTCGCGGACGGGTCGATCGCCGGGGTGCGCTTCAGCCAGCCGACGCAGGCCAACGGCGTGTTCGCGATCCTGCCCGACGGCGTCGCCGACCGGCTGCGCGAGTCGTTCCGCTTCTACGACTGGGATGCCTCGAAGAACGAGGTGCGCTGGATGTGCTCGTTCGACACGACCGAGTCGGACGTCGACGCGTTCGTCGCCGAGCTTTCGCGCCTGACCCGCGGCTGAGGCTCAGCGCAGGGCGCCGACTCCGCGGCCGCGCCTGCGCGTCCACCGTCGCCGAGTCACCGCCGGAATGCCGAAACACCACTCGAATGCCGACATTTCGGTGGTGATTCGGCAGGTGGATGGTGATTCGGCGCCAGACGCGAGGCGCCCGGCTCAGCGCAGGGCGCCCGGCTCAGCGCAGGGCGCCGACCGAGGCGAGCGCCTGCCGCACGAGCGTCGACCGGCCGCCCTCCATCTCGGCGGCGAGGGCGTCGGATGCCGCTTCCTCGGGCGACATCCACGTCACCTCGAGCGCGTCCTGACGCGGTTCGCACGTGCCCGTCACCGGCACGACGAAGGCGAGCGAGACGGCGTGCTGACGGTCGTCGTGGAACGCGCTGACGCCCGGGATCGGGAAGTACTCCGCGACGGTGAACGGCGCGGGCTGCGGCGGGAGCAGCGGGAAGGCCATCGGGCCGAGGTCGTTCTCGAGGTGACGGAACAGCGCGTCGCGCACCGTCTCGCCGTACCGCACACGGCCCGACACGATCGTGCGCGAGATCTCCCCCATCGGTGTCGCGCGCAGCAGGATGCCGACCTCGGTCACCGCCCCCATGCCGTCCAGTCGCACCGGCACCGCCTCGACGTAGAGCATCGGCAGACGCCGACGCGCCTCCGCGAGCTCGACGTCGCTCAGCCAGGCCGGATTGCTCGCAGACCCCGGCCGCCCCATCGACGAGCCGAGCCCCCGCAGCGGATCGCGCGCGGCCCCCTCGTCGTCGCGCTCGTTCGGGTCGGGGTCGGGAGTGCGGACGGCCATGCCTCCATGTATACCCGAGCGGATGCCGCACCGCCCCGCTCGTGCGCCGGTGCCGCCGGAGCGGTGTCGGCGCCCTGGTGCAGGATGGACGCATGGCCGCCGCCTCCCCGCTCGATCCCGACGTCGTCCTGTGGTCCGTGCCCGCCGAGGAGCGCGGCGACCGCCCGCTGCTCGTGCTGCTGCACGGGTACGGCTCGCACGAGGGCGACCTGTTCGGGCTCGTGCCGCACCTGCCCTCCGCGTTCGTCGTCGCCGCCGTGCGGGCTCCGCTCGCCCCCCGGTTCCCGATGCCCGGGTACTCGTGGTTCACGATCGACGGCGTCGAGAGCCGCGACCACGGCGAGGTCATCGCCTCGACCGAGGCGGTCTGGGATTGGGTCGACGAGGTGCGGGGGGACGCGGCATCCGTCGGTCTCCTCGGCTTCTCGCAGGGCGGTGTGATCGCGCTGCAGATGCTGCGGATGCGGCCACGCGGCGCGGCGTTCGCCGTGAACCTCGCCGGCTACGCGTTCCCCGAGCCGCATCCCGGCGACGCCGAGCTCGCCGAGGTGCGCCCGCCGGTGTTCTGGGGGCGCGGCGCGCGCGACGAGGTCATCCCGCCGCGGTTCGTCGACCACACGGCGCAGTGGCTGCCGGGCCACGTCGAGCTCAGCGGACGCGTGTACCCGAACCTGGCGCACAGCGTCTCGGAGGAGGAGCTCGGCGACGTGCGGGTGTTCCTCGAGAAGCAGCTCGCGAAGCGCGCGGGCTGATCGTCAGCCCGCTGCGGCGAGCGCGACGAGGAACGCCGCACGCCCGCGCGTGTCGAGCGGGCTGAGACCCGTCAGTGCCTCGATGCGGCCGACGCGTTTGCGCACCGTGTTGACGTGGACGAAGAGCTCTTCCGCCGCCGCCTGCACCGAGCCGTCGAGGCGGCAGAGGTGTTCGAGCGTCTCGACGAGCACGGTGCGGTGCCGGGCGTCGTAATCGGCGATCGGGGCGAGGAGCCGGTCGCGGAACGGGGCGAGCTGCTCCGGGGTGAGCCGCTCGATGAGTCCGTCCCAGGTCGCGAGGTCGCGCGGGCCGCGCGAGGCCCCGTGGCGGGAGGCGAGGGACGCCGCGGCCACCGCCTCCCGCAGCGCGCCGGCGAGCGCGCCGGGGTCCGCGGGACCGCTCCATCCCACGTCCGTCCCGAGCAGGTCGTCCGGCGGCGGACCTGGCCGGGTCGCGGGCACGATCGCGATCGAGTGACCGGCGGTCGTCCCGACGAGCGAACGATCCCCGGGCCGCAGGACGCGCCCCCGAGCGGCCAGCACCCACACACCGGGCACGACGCCCAGCGCCGCCTCGAGTTGCTCGCGCAGGACGACGGGACTGGCGAGCCCTCGACGGACCATGTCGAGGATCGCGCCCACCGATTCGCGCGCGAGTTCCTCGGCGTCATGGCGCTGCTGCTCGTGGGCGATCCGACGCGTGATCTCGAGGAACGGGACGTCGGGAGGCACCGACAGGACGGCGATCCCCGCCGCGTTCGCCGCCGCGATGAGCGCTGGGGGGACGGCCGAATCCACGACTCCCAGGGCGTACCCGATCGCCGCGGGACGCGTGCGGAGGACGGCGGCGACGAAGGCGCGCTGGGAGGCGGCATCCCGCATCGAGATCCCCGAGGTCAGCACGAGCTCGCCGCCGCGCAGATACGGGGAGGGATCGAGGAGGTCGGTCGGAAGCCCCCACCGCACCGTGCGGTCGAGGCCCACCGGGTCCCCGACCAGATCGACCCGCGGCTGTCCCCAATGGATGAGATCCGAGACCCGGAGGACGTCGACGTCCGTGTCGCCGAGGCTCGGGGCGGCGGAGGTCATGCCGCCCACGGTACGACCGGGCCGTTTCCCGCCCATGACGCGCCCGTTTCGGGCGGGTGGAGATCCGTACACCCGTCGCCGCGCCGGGCTGTCACCCGGTCCACTCTTCGAGCCCGTGCAACGGATCGGAAACACGGCGCGGGTGTGATGTGACCACTCGGAAAGGAGTGCTCATGACCTCGACCACAGCGGCATCCGCCGCCCCGGAGCGCGTCGACCGCGACTACCCGCTCGGCCGCGTCCCCCTCAGCGCCCGGCAGGGATGGTTTGCCATCCTCGTCGTCGTCGCCGGCTTCATCTTCTTCACCCCCACCATGGTCACCGGCGGGCAGGTCGCCGGGGCGTTCGGCTTCGCCGCCTTCGTCGGCCTGGCCGCGATCGCCTCGGTCGTCCTCGCGCTCTACATCGCGACACTCGGCGCGACCAGCGCCGCGACCGGTCTGTCGACCGTCCTGCTCGCACGGCTCTCCCTCGGCCGCGTGGGGGGCAAATGGGCCTCGATCGTCCTCGGCGGCACGCAGGTCGGCTGGTACGGCATCACGGTCGGCATCTTCGCCGACCTCCTCGCCTCCGCGATCGGCTGGGAGGTGTCGTGGCCGCTTGCGATCTTCGGCGGCCTGCTGATGGCGACGACGGCCTACTGGGGCTTCAAAGGCATCGAGATCCTGTCCTGGGTCTCGGTCCCCCTCATGTTCGCTCTCTGCATCTGGATCACCGTGGTCTCGGTGGACGAGGTCGGCGGCTGGGGCGCAATGCTCGCGACGACGGGCGACGGCTCGATCTCGCCGGGTCTGGCCCTCACGATGATGATCGGCACCTTCATCTCGGGCGGCACGCAGGTCGGCAACTGGACGCGCTTCGCGAAGAGCCCGCGTACGGCGTTCCTCATCTGCCTCGGTGTGCTCCTGGTCATCGAGACCGCCATGCTCGTCTTCGGCGGCATCGGCGCGATCGCCTTCGGCGAGGCCGACTTCACCGCCCTGCTGTTCACGATGGGACTCGCGCTCATGGGCGTCCTGCTGCTGACCTTCAACCTCTGGACCACGAACGACAACACGGCCTACGCCTTCGGCGTCGCCGGTGCCGAACTCGCGAACCGCAACGACAAGCGCCCCTTCATCATCATCGGCGTGGTCGTCGGCATCGCGCTCGCCGTCACCGGCGTGGCGAACGCGCTGACCGGGTTCCTCGTGACCCTCGGTACCGTCATCCCACCGCTCGGCGGGGTCATCATCGGCACGTACCTGTTCGTCTGGCGGCGACGCGACCCGGGCACCGACGTCACCCGCGTCGGAGCCTTCGTGTGGCCGGGCATTGTCGCCTACCTGCTCGGCACCGCCGCGGCGGCGTTCGGCGCCTTCACCGGGATCGGCAGCCCCGCCGTGCAGGGGATCATTGTGGCCATCGTCGCGGCACCGCTCTGCCACGCGGCGGCGCGCCGCATTACGGGCGCCCCGACGGCCGATGCGGGATCCGAGCCCGTCGAGGCGGAGGTCCGCGCATGACCGGCACCTTCATCCGCGGCGCCCAGGTGATCACGATGGATGCCGCGACGGGATCCACCCCCGTGGCGCGGGACCTCCGCATCGAGGACGGCGTCTTCGTCGAGATCGGCACGGACCTCACCCCACAACCCGGCGACGAGGTCATCGAGGGGGCGGGCATGCTCGTCACCCCCGGGTTCGTCAATGCGCACACCCACTCGTGGGAGTACCTCTACAAGGGCCGCTACGACAACATGCCGCTCGAGCTGTGGATGCTGTACTCCTACCCGATCCTCGGCGGCGCCCCCACGAGCCCCGACATCGTGCGGCTGCGCACGCTCATGTTCGCGATGGAGTCGATGAAGAACGGCGTCACCACGCTCGTCGATGACGTCCTCGAGACGCCCGGTCAGGACCTCGACCAGCTCGCGGCCGTCGCGGGAGCGTACGAGAGCATCGGCATCCGGGCGAACGTCTCGGGTCACGTCATCAACCGGCCCTTCGTCGACACGCTGCCCTTCGTGACCGACTGGCTGCCCGACGAGCTCGTCCGGCAGGTGCGGGCGCAGCCGGTGCTGACGGCCGACGAGTACCTCGACTACTCGCGGACCGCCTTCGAGCGCCACCACGGCACCGCCGGCGGGCGCGTCCGGTACATGCTCGCGCCCTCCGGTCCGCAGCGGTGCACCGACGACCTGCTCGTCGGAGCCACCCAGCTCGCGGCCGAGTTCGACGCCGAGGTGCACATCCACGTGCTCGAGACGAAGACGCAGGCGGTGACGGGTGACGAGCTGTACGGCGGGCAGACACTCGTCGAACACCTCGACACGATCGGTGCGATGAGCCATCGGACCACGTTCGCGCACGGCATCTGGGTCACCGACGAGGACATCGAGCGCATCGCGCGACGCGGCACATCCGTCTCGCACAACACGATCTCCAACCTGAAGCTCGGGTCCGGCGTCCTGCCGTGGCGGCGCTACCACGATGCAGGCGTCAACCTCGGCCTCGGCACCGACGGATGCTCCTCGAGCGACACGCCCCGTCTGATGGAGGTCATGAAGACGGCGGCGCTGCTGCACAAGGTCACCGAGCCCGATCCGGCCCGGTGGTCCACGGTCGACGAGGTGCTGACGGCTGCGACCATCGGCGGTGCGCAGAGCGCCGTTCTCGACCGCACCGTCGGCTCCATCGAAGTGGGCAAGCGCGCCGACCTCGTGATGTTCGACACCGGCACGCTCGCCTTCCTCCCGACGAACAGGCTCGAGAACCACCTCGTCTACAGCGAGAACGGCTCGTCCATCGTGCGGGTCATGGTCGACGGCGTGACCACGGTCGAGAACGGCCGGCTCACGCTGATCGACGAGGACGCCGTGATCGCCGCGTTCCGTGCCGAGATGCCCGGCATCCGTGCGGAACAGGACCGGCTGGACCGCGTGAACGACGCTTTCGCGCCGGCGTTCTCGCGCATGTACGAGCTCGCGTCGGGCCGTCAGACCGCGGTCAACCGTTGGACCGGTGACGAGCGGGCCTGGGTGCACGAACGGGTGTGATCCGAGCGGATGCCGGGGCTCGCCGCCGTGCAGGTGGGGCGAACCCTGGCATCCGCTCGTCTTCGTGGCTACCATGGGGCGAGTCCCTGTCCCGAGTGTGAGGAAGAGCCGTTGAAGGCTGTCGACGCGATCGCGCTGTGATCCCGCGCTGACCCGTCGACCCTCCTCGAGGACGATTCCGACGGTCCGCCCGGTGATCGATTCACCGACCGGCGCGGACCGTCCCCCTTCGACCGCAGCACCTCGTGCTGCCCGGATGCATGAAGCGCTGCCTCCGTATCGTCGAGGCCGGCGTCCGCGCACCCCCATCACAGGGAGGCGCTCATGCCCACCACTCTCACCTCCGCGGTCACCCTCGACCGCGTCACCTACGCCTGGCCCGACGGCACCGTCGCGCTGAGCGACGTGTCCGGCGCCTTCGGCGGCGGCCGCACCGGCCTCGTCGGGCGAAACGGTAGCGGCAAGTCGACGCTGCTGAAGCTCATCGCGGGGACCCTCGTCCCGGCATCCGGGTCCATCTCGACGGCCGGACGCGTGGACCTGCTGCCGCAGCAGCTCACGCTCGACACCGGTCGCCGCGTCGCCGACGTGCTCGGCATCGCGCCGGTGCTCGACGCCGTCCGTGCGATCGAGCGCGGCGACGTCGACGAGCGGCACTTCGACACCGTCGGCGACGACTGGGACGTCGAGGCACGTGCGACGGCGGCCCTCGCCGAGGTCGGCCTGCCCGACGGGGCGCTCGACCGCCGGGTCGGCGAGCTGTCGGGCGGCGAGGCGGTGCTCGCCGCGCTCGTCGGCGTGCGGCTGCGCGGCGCCGAGATCGCGCTGCTCGACGAGCCGACGAACAACCTCGACCGCGACGCGCGGGCGCGGGTGCACGAACTCGTGCGCACGTGGCGCGGCACGCTGATCGTGGTCAGCCACGACGTCGCGCTGCTCGAGGAGCTCGACGACACCGCCGAACTCTACGAGCACGAGCTCTCGGTGTTCGGCGGCCCGTACTCCGCGTGGAAGGCGTGGCTCGACACCGAGCAGGCCGCGGCCGTGCAGGCCGAGACCGCCGCGCGGCAGCTGCTCCGGCGCGAGAAGCGCGACCGGCAGCAGGTCGAGGCGGCGATCGCCATGCGGAACGCGCACGGCAAGAAGCTCGCCGCGAAGAAGGCGGCGCCGAAGATCGTGCTGGGGGCCATGAAACGCTCCGCCGAGGTGACCGCGGGCAAGCTCCGCGTCGAGGCGAACGAGAAGGTCGAGGCCGCCCGGGCCGCCGTCGACACCGCCGGCCGGCGCGTGCGCGACGACGACACGGTGCACATCGACCTGCCCGACCCCGGCGTCGGCACCGGTCGGCGCATCGCGACGATCGGCGACGGTGAGCGCTCCTGGACCATCCAGAGGCCCGAGCGCGTGGCGCTCGTCGGCCCGAACGGCGCAGGCAAGACGACCCTGCTCGAGCGGCTCGTCGCCTCGGCGGGGGCGGTCGGAGTCCCCGGTCAGGCCTTTCCTGTGCCGAATGCAGGTTCAGCCGGCGCCGAAGGCGGCAGAGCGGGGTCGGATGCGGCTTCGGCCCTGCACTCGGCACATCACGACGTCACGGCCGAGGCGCACACCGACCGGATCGGGTACCTGTCGCAGCGGGTCGACGGGCTCGACGAGGCAGCGTCGGTGCTGGCGAACGTCCGCGCCGGAGCGCCCGGGGTCGGCGACGCCGAGCTGCGGAACCGGCTTGCCCGGTTCCTCATCCGCGGCGACACGGTGCTGCGGCCGGTGTCGGCGCTGTCGGGCGGCGAGCGGTTCCGCGTCGCGCTCGCCCGGCTGCTGCTCGCCGACCCGGCGCCGCAGCTCCTGGTGTTGGACGAGCCGACGAACAACCTCGACCTCGACACGGTCGACCAGCTCGTCGACGCCGTGTCGGCGTATCGGGGCGCCGTGCTCGTGGTCAGCCACGACGACGCGTTCCTCGAGCGGATCGGTCCCGAGCTCACGCTGGAACTGCGGGACGGCCGGATGACGGAGCTCTGACGCGCGGGCCGGGGCGCAAGCCCCGGCCCGATGTCGGTGGTCCGCGTGATGATAGGAGCATGGCGGACGTGCTCGAGCGTTTCAGTCCTGCGACGCAGGACTGGTTCCGCGGCGCCTTCCACGCCCCGACCGCGGCGCAGGCCGGCGCCTGGCAGGCGATCTCGGCGGGCAAGCACGCCCTCGTCGTCGCGCCCACCGGCTCGGGCAAGACGCTGTCGGCATTCCTGTGGGCCCTCGACCGCATCTTCCGCGACCGTGTCGCCGAGGCGCCGAGGCAAGACGCGAAGCCGACGAAGAAGCGAGCGGATGCCGCTTCCCCCCGTACGCGCGTCCTCTACGTCTCCCCGCTCAAGGCCCTCGGCGTCGACGTCGAGCGCAACCTCCGTTCCCCGCTGGTGGGCATCGGCCAGTCGGCCCGGCGGCTGGGGATGCCGGCGCCCGACGTCACGGTCGGCGTCCGATCCGGCGACACGCCCTCCGCCGACCGGCGCCGCCTGCTCGCGGATCCGCCGGACATCCTCATCACGACGCCCGAGTCGCTGTACCTCATGCTGACCTCGCAGGCGGCCGAGACGCTGCGCGGCATCCACACGGTCATCGTCGACGAGGTCCACGCCGTCGCGGCGACCAAGCGCGGCGCCCACCTCGCCGTCAGTCTCGAGCGGCTCGACGCCCTGCTCGACACCCCGGCGCAGCGCATCGGACTGTCGGCGACGGTGCGTCCGATCGACGAGGTCGCCCGGTTCCTCGGCGGCGCGGCTCCGGTGGACATCGTCGCGCCGAAGGCGAGCAAGGCCTTCGACCTCTCGGTGGTCGTTCCGATCGACGACCTCACGAACCCGCCCCCGCCGCCGGGTGCGCCCGAGGAGGAGGCGCCCGTCGCGACCGCTGACGACGATGACGGCGACGGCGGCAACTGGTACACGCCGCCGCAGTCGTCCGAGATGTCGGGCTCCGTCTGGCCGCACGTCGAAGAGGCGATCGTCGACCGCATCCTCGCGCACCGCTCGACGATCGTGTTCTCGAACTCGCGCCGGCTCGCCGAGCGGCTGACCGGCCGGCTGAACGAGATCTACGCCGAACGCGTCGGCATCGACGTGCCCGACCAGACCGTGCCCGCGGCAATGAGGGTCCCGGGAGCAGAGGCTCCGGGCGTCGCGAATGCGACGTCTGGAGGAGCGGTCAGGGCGGCGCAGGCGGGGGCCTCGGCCGGCGTCGAGGCGATCCTCGCGAAGGCGCACCACGGCTCGGTGTCGAAGGAGCAGCGCGCGCAGGTCGAGGACGAGCTGAAGTCGGGTGCGCTGCGCTGCGTCGTCGCGACGAGCAGCCTCGAGCTCGGCATCGACATGGGCGCCGTCGACCTCGTCATCCAGGTCGAGGCGCCGCCCTCGGCGGCCTCCGGTCTGCAGCGCGTCGGCCGCGCGGGCCACCAGGTCGGCGAGGTCAGCCGTGCCGCGCTTTTTCCCAAGCACCGCGGCGACGTCCTGCACACCGCGGTCGTGACCGAGCGGATGCTGGCGGGCCAGATCGAGGCGATCTCGGTGCCGCAGAACCCGCTCGACATCCTCGCCCAGCAGACGATCGCCGCCTCCGCCGTGGCCGTCCTCGACGTCGAGGGGTGGTTCGAGACGGTCAAGCGGTCGGCCCCGTTCCGTTCGCTGCCGCGCTCGGCCTATGAGGCGACGCTCGACCTGCTCGCAGGGCGCTATCCGTCCGACGCGTTCGCCGAACTGCGCCCCCGCGTCGTGTGGGATCGGGATGCCGGCACCATCACCGGCCGGCCGGGTGCGCAGCGCATCGCCGTCACCAGCGGCGGCACGATCCCCGATCGCGGACTGTTCGGCGTCTTCATCTCGGGCGAGGCCCGCAACGCCCGCGTCGGCGAACTCGACGAGGAGATGGTCTACGAATCGCGCGTCGGCGACGTCTTCACCCTCGGCACGACGAGCTGGCGGATCGTCGAGATCACCCACGACCGCGTCAACGTCCTGCCCGCGTACGGGCAGCCCGGCAAGCTGCCGTTCTGGCACGGCGACGGCCTCGGCCGCCCCGCTGAGCTCGGCGAAGCGCTCGGCAAGTTCTCGCGCGAACTGTCGACGGCGAAGCCCGAGAAGGCGACCGAGCGGCTGCGCGAGTCGGGCCTCGACGACAACGCCATCGGCAACCTGCTGGCCTACATCGGCGAGCAGCGCGAGGCGACCGGCAGCCTGCCCACCGACAAGACGCTGACCGTCGAGCGGTCCCGCGATGAGGTCGGCGACTGGCGCGTCATCCTCCATTCCCCGTACGGCATGCATGTGCACGCCCCATGGGCGCTGGCCGTGAACGCGCGCATCCGCGAGCGTCTCGGCGTCGAGGGCGCCGCCGTCGCCAGCGACGACGGGATCATCGCGCGCGTGCCCGACACCGACGCCGAGCCGCCGGGCGCAGAACTCTTCGTCTTCGACGCCGACGAGCTCGAGCAGCTCGTGACCTCCGAGGTCGGCGGCTCCGCGCTGTTCGCCTCGCGCTTCCGTGAGTGCGCCGCCCGGGCTCTTCTCCTGCCGCGCCTCAACCCGAACAAGCGATCGCCGCTCTGGCAGCAGCGGCAGCGCTCCGCGCAACTGCTCGAGGTCGCGAAAGAGCATCCGACCTTCCCGATCATCCTCGAGACCCTGCGCGAGGTGCTGCAGGACGTCTACGACCTGCCCGCACTGCTGCGCATCGCGCGGAGCATCGCAGACCGCCGCATCCGCCTCGTCGAGACGACGACGAGCTCCCCGTCGCCGTACGCGCGCGACCTGCTCTTCGGATATGTCGGGGCGTTCATGTACGAGGGCGATTCGCCCCTCGCCGAGCGGCGCGCGGCCGCGCTCTCGGTCGATCCGGCGCTGCTGAGTGAGCTGCTCGGCAAGATCGAGATGCGCGAACTGCTCGACCCGGGGGTCATCGAGCAGTACGAGCGCGAACTGCAGCGGCTCGACCCGACGCGGCGGGTGCGCGGCGTCGAGGGTGTCGCCGACCTGCTGCGTCTGCTCGGTCCGCTCTCGGCCGCCGAGGTCGCCGAGCGGCTCGAGGGAGCGTCCGTCGATCCCGACGCGCCGGCGCCGGCCGCGACCGAAGCGGATGCCGCCGCGCTCCTCACCGACGTCGACCTGGCACCACCG
>NZ_JAMXSA010000012.1:0-63594 GCF_024124465.1 Microbacterium sp. CnD16-F | reverse complement strand
GCACTCGCGCTGGTGGGAACGCCCCGGCGCGCGCCGGGACCTGCGCCGCGCCGAGGACCTGCTCGCGCAGACCCGCGGCACGACCGGTGTCGGCGGCCCCGCTTAGGCTGAAAGGCGTGCCTCGAACCGTCCGCATCGCCTCCGTCAACGTCAACGGCATCCGCGCCGCCGCCCGGAAGGGCATGCACGGCTGGCTCGAAACGGCGGGGGTCGACATCCTCACGCTGCAGGAGGTGCGGGCCGAGGCATCCGATCTCGCCGCCGCCCTGCCCGGCTGGCACATCGTGAACGACGAAGCCCTCGCGAAGGGGCGCGCCGGCGTCGCCATCGCCGCCCGCGAGCCGCTGGACGTCTGGCGCATCGAGCTGGGCGACGACACGCTCGACTCGAAGGGACGCTGGGTCGAAGCCGACATCGAGGTCGAGGGCGAGACCCTCACCGTCGTCAGCGCCTACGTCTTCACCGGCGAGGCCGGCACCGAGAAGCAGGACGCCAAGTACGCGTTCCTCGACGCGATGGAAGAGCGGATGCCGCACCTCGGCGACCTCGCGCTCATCACCGGCGACCTCAACGTCGGCCATCGCGAGCTCGACATCCGCAATTGGAAGGGCAACGTCAAGAAGGCCGGGTTCCTGCCCCGCGAGCGGGCGTACTTCGACCGGTTCACCGCACCCGTGGGCGAGACCGTCACCACCGTGGACGGCGAGACCGGCCGCGGCCTCGGCTGGGTCGACGTCGGGCGCTCGTTCGCCGGAGAGATCGACGGGCCGTACACGTGGTGGTCGAACCGCGGCAAGGCGTTCGACAACGACACCGGCTGGCGCATCGACTACCACCTCGCGACCGCCGAACTCGCGACCCGCGCGACCGATTACCACGTCGTCCGGGCGCCCTCCTGGGACACGCGCTGGAGCGACCACGCTCCCGTCGTGGCCGACTACACGCTCGGCGGCTGAAGCCGGCGGCGAGGGGCGCGGCATCCGTTCGCGCCTAGGATCGTAGGGTGAGCAAACCCCGCCTGTACTCCGGAATGCAGCCCTCCGCCGACTCCCTCCAGATCGGCAACTACATCGGGGCGCTCATGCAGTGGCGGGACCTGCAGGAGTCCTACGACGCGTTCTTCTCCGTCGTCGACCTGCACGCCCTCACCCAGCCGAACGACCCCGCCGAGCTGCGGGAGAAGACCCGGCGCACCGCGGCGCAGTACATCGCCGCGGGCATCGAGCCGTCGAAGTCGACGCTGTACGTGCAGTCGCACGTCCGTGCGCACGCCGAGCTCGCCTGGGTGCTGTCGACCGTGACCGGCTTCGGCGAGGCGAACCGGATGACCCAGTTCAAGGACAAGTCGGCCCGCTACGGCACCGATGCCACGAACGTCGGCCTGTTCACCTATCCGATCCTCATGGCCGCCGACATCCTGCTGTACCAGACCGACATCGTGCCCGTCGGCGACGACCAGAAGCAGCACGTCGAACTGACCCGCACGCTGGCGGAGCGCTTCAACGGCCGCTACGGCGAGGCGTTCCGCGTGCCGATGCCGGTGATCCAGAAGGACACCGCCCGCATCTACGACCTGCAGAACCCGACGTCCAAGATGTCGAAGTCCGCCGAATCGGATGCCGGTGTGCTCTGGCTGCTGGACGACCCGTCGAAGTCGGCGAAGAAGGTCATGCGCGCCGTCACGGACTCGGAGGGTGTCGTCCGGTACGACCGCGAGGCCAAGCCCGGGGTGTCGAACCTGCTCGTGATCTACGCCGCCCTGACGGGGCGGCAGATCCCCTCGATCGAGGACGAGTACGCCGGCCGCGGCTACGGCGACTTCAAGAAGGGCCTCGCCGAGGTCGTGGTGTCGGAGTTCGGTCCCGTGCGCGAGCGGGCGCTCGAACTGCTCGACGACCCGGCCGAGCTCGACCGGGTGCTCGCCGCCAACGCGGCGCGCGCCGACGAGGTCGCCGACCGCACCCTCAACGACGTGTACGACAAGCTCGGACTGCTGCGACGTGTCTGAGGAACCGAGGCTCAACCCCGCGCCGGAGCTCGTCGCCGCGATCGACGCGGCGGCCGGCCCGTCCATGGCCGCGCCCGACGACCGCGCCGCGCAGGAACGCCTGTGGCGGGCGGTGTTCGCGCTCGAGAAGTGGATCTTCATCGCCCGCGGCACCGACCAGGAGCCCACGCCGTTCGCCGCCTCGACCGAGCAGGGTCCGGCGATCTTCGCCTTCTCGACGCCGGAGCGTGCACAGGCCGCTGCGGCGGGCTTCGGCATCCCGCCCGAGGAGACCGGCAGGCTGCTGGCCGTGCCGTTGCCGGATGCCGCCGGATGGGTCGCCTCCTACGCCGAGGCCGGCGTCGCCTCGATGGTGTTCGACGCCCCCGCGATCGGCGCCATGGCCCCGCTGGCGAACCTGGCCGCGATGGCGGTCTGGATCCAGCAGCACCCCGAGGGCTGACGCCGCACGAGCGCGGAGTGCACGACGGTTCGCGTACCGGATGCAGGTTCAGACGCGTATTCAGGACGTTTCCGACCGCATCACCGACGCTGAACCTGCGTTCGGCACAGCGTCAGCGTCGCCGCGCGCGCAGCAATCCCCCCACCGCTGCAACCACCCGGTCGGGATTCCACATGATGTCGGCCGCCATCGGCCGAAGCGTCGTGTAGCCGAGTGCAGCGAGCGCCAGGTCGCGGCCTCGGTCGACCCGGTGGGCGAGCGGACCGGAATGGTGCGCATCACTGTCGCACTCGACGACAAGCCATCCGTCGACGAGCAGATCGACCCTCCCCACGCCGTCGATCCTCACCTGCAACTCCACCCTCACGCCGAGGCGACGCAAGATGAGGCGCATCAACGACTCCGGCCCGGACTCGGCTCGGCCGTCGAGCAGATTCCGGATGACGCGGTACTTCCGAGGCACGGCGGCGAAGACGAGATCGAGCTCAGACGGAGCGACCAGGCCCCGGTGCAGGGCACTGTCGAGGGTCGCCACAGCCGCCGCGGGTGGCTGGCAGACGATCGCGTGGGCGAGGAGGTCCCATGGGTGAGAAATGCCGGCGCCGGAAGGTCGCTGCCCGATCGGTGGCGACCAGTGCCGGAAGGCTCCCTCCTGCGGTATCCGGAGGCGAGCCGCGTGCGGCGGGACGTGCACATGCAGATCCTCCGATGCGAGGGTGAATATCCCCAAGAGCCGGAGCGCGCTCACGCAGGTCAGTCGACCGCCGACGCGCGCGGCGCGGATGACATCGACCGGCGCGTCCGAGGCGACGTACCGGCCGCGACGGACCGCCAGGATCATGCCATCCGCCGCAGCCCGTGCGATCGACCGTTTCGACATCCCTGCCGAACGGAGTTCGTGCGCGGTCTGTGACCGGACGGCGAGGAGGGTCTCTGCTTCGGCGGCGAAGGCACGCCGATCGTGCGACGAGGTCATGCGACGACGCTCCCCGACACCGCCCAGTGCGCAGCCTGCTTCGGCGGGAAATGTGGTCGGTCGTTCCGAAGACGACCTCGGGGAGGAGTCTCCGTGCCGAATGCAGGAGGAGAAGGCGAATACATCGACGAGCGCCGTCCACGGCGCATCTGCACCTGCATCCGGAACGGAAGACGGCACGTGCGTGGATAGGGTCGGAGGATGGAACCGGTGACCCTGCGGACGGAGCGTCTCGAACTGTCGGTGCCGACCGACGCCGACGTCGATGCGATCACCGCCGCGGCGCAGGACCCGGAGGTGCCGCGGTGGACGACGCTCCCTGCGCCGTACGAGCGTCGCGACGCCGAGGAGTTCATCGCCAAGGCGGCCGCCTGGTGGGACGAGGAGAGCGAGCTCACCTGGGGCATCCGCCTCGAGGGCCGCTGGATCGGCATGATCGGGCTGCACCGGTTCGAGAAGCAGGGGTCCGCCGAGATCGGGTTCTGGATGGATGCCGCGGCCCGCGGCCACGGCTACCTCACCGAGGCGGCGACCGCCGTGATCGACGCGGGCTTCGCCGAACCGCTCCGGCTCGCGCGCATCCAGTGGCGCGCGATCGTCGGCAACGTCCCGTCGGCGCGCGTCGCTCAGAAGCTCGGCTTCCGGTACGAGGGCCTCCTCCGGCAGGGTCTGAACGACCCCCGCGGACGCCACGACGGCTGGATCGCAGGGCTCCTGCCGACCGACGACCGCACCCCGGTGCCCTGGCCGGTGATCTGACAACCCCCTCACCGCCGTCGGACCGGGGTGGCAGGATGACCGCATGCCTGAGATGCCCGAGGTGCAGGGACTGGTCGACTTCCTCCGCGAGCGCGCGACGGGACTGACCGTCACGAAGGTGTCGGTCGCGAACATCGCCGCGCTGAAGACGTACGACCCCCCGATCGACGCGATGACGGGCGCGACGGTGACGGGTGCGCAGCGGCACGGCAAGTTCGTCGACCTCGAGACGGATGCCGGTGCCCACCTCATCTTCCATCTCGCCAAGGCGGGCTGGTTGCGGTGGTACGACCAGCTGCCGGCGACGGTCATCCGGCCGGGTAAGACCCCGATCGCGCTGCGGGTGGGTTTCGACGACGGCTCCGGCTTCGACCTGACGGAGGCCGGCACCAAGAAGTCGCTCGCGTACTACGCCGCGCGTTCCCCCGCCGACGTCCCGGGGATCGCACGCCTCGGTCCCGATCCGCTCGACGACGGATTCACCCGCGACACGCTCGCGGAGCTCCTCGCCGGACGCCGGACGCAGATCAAGGGCGTCCTGCGCGACCAGTCGATCATCGCCGGCATCGGCAACGCCTACTCCGACGAGATCCTGCACGCCGCGAAGATGTCTCCCTATGCCCTGGCGGCAACGCTGACGGATGCCGAGATCGATCGGCTCTACGCGGCGATGCAGCAGACGCTCGCCGAGGCGGTGGCCGCGGCATCCGGCAAACCGCCCGCCGACCTCAAGGACGCCAAACGGCGCGGGATGGCCGTCCACGGCCGCCGCGGCGAGGCGTGCCCGGTGTGCGGCGACGAGGTGCGGTCGGTCTTCTTCGCCGACAACAGCCTCGAGTACTGCCCGACGTGCCAGACGGGCGGCAAGATCCTCGCCGACCGTCGGCTGTCGCGGCTGCTGAAATAGCTCAGACGGTCCCGGCGAGCACGCGCGCGTCGTCGTCGACCCATCCCATGGACTTCTCGACGGCCTTCGCCCACAGGCGGCAGCGGCGGTCCCGCTCGTCGGGATCCATCTGCGGCTCGAACCGGCGGTCCTCCTGCCAGTAGCCGCGCAGGGCGTCCTTCCCCGACCAGACGCCGACGGCCAGTCCCGCGGCGTACGCGGCGCCGAGGGCCGTGGTCTCGACGACCTTCGGGCGGACGACGGGGATGCCCAGGATGTCGGCCTGGAACTGCATGAGCAGGTCGTTGCGCGTCATCCCGCCGTCGACGCGCAGCTCCTCGAGCTCGCGACCGGTGTCGGAGACGACGGCCGCGATGACGTCGCGCGTCTGGAACGCGGTGGCCTCGAGAGCGGCCCGCGCGATGTGGGCCTTCGTGACGTAGCGGGTGAGGCCGACGAGCGCGCCACGGGCGTCGGGGCGCCAGTACGGCGCGAACAGGCCCGAGAAGGCGGGCACGAAGTAGGCGCCGCCGTTGTCCTCGACGGTGCGGGCGAGCCGCTCGACCTCGGTGGACTCGGAGATGATCCCGAGGTTGTCGCGCAGCCACTGCACGAGCGAACCGGTGACGGCGATCGAGCCCTCGAGCGCGTAGTGCGGCGGCTCGTCCCCGAGGCGGTAGGCGACCGTGGTGATGAGGCCGGCATCCGAGCGCACCAGCTCGGTACCGGTGCCCACGAGCAGGAAGTTGCCGGTGCCGTAGGTGTTCTTGGACTGCCCGGCGTCGAAGGCGGCCTGACCGAAGGTCGCCGCCTGCTGGTCGCCGAGGATGCCGGCGATGCGGATGCCGCGCGCGACGCGCGGTTGCACGACCTCGCCGTAGACCTCGGACGACGAGCGGATCTCGGGCAGCATCTCGCGGGGGATGTCCCACACCTGCAGCATCTCGTCCGACCAGTCGAGGGTGGCCAGGTCCATGAGCAGGGTGCGGCTCGCATTGGTGACGTCGGTGATGTGGATGCCGCCGTCGCTGCCGCCCGTGAGGTTCCAGACGACCCAGGTGTCGGGCGTCCCGAAGAGCAGGTCGCCGCGGCGTGCCGCCTCGCGCGCCCCGTCGACGTGGTTGAGGATCCACGCGATCTTCGACGCCGAGAAGTACGACGCGAGCGGGAGCCCGGTCACCTCGGCGAAGGCGTCGACCCCGCGCGCCTCGATGAGGCGGTCGATCGCGGGCTGCGTGCGGGTGTCCTGCCAGACGAGGGCGTTATGGATCGGCCGGCCGGTGCGACGGTCCCAGACGATCGCCGTCTCGCGCTGATTGGTGACGCCGATCGCGGCGACGTCGGCGGCGGACAGGCCCACCTGCCCGAGCGCGTTGGCGAGCACCCATTCGGTGTTCGTCCAGATCTCGACCGGGTCGTGCTCGACCCTGCCGGCCCGGGGGAAGATCTGCTCGTGCTCCCGTTGCGCGGTCGCGACGAGGGTGCCCTCCCCGTCGAACACGATCGCTCGTGTCGAGGTCGTTCCCTGGTCGATGGCGATCACGTGATCGGTCACGTCTCGTCTCCTCTTCGAGTGCTCATCGCCGGTGCGGCGACGGGGATGCCGGCGTCAGACGGCGACGGGATCGGCGGCGTGCACCGCGGCGAGCGCCCGATCGATCTCGGTGCGGCGCGTCGCGGCATCCCAGCCCATCACATCCGCGACGGCGTCGGCCACCTCTTCGACGACCTCGGGGGTCGCCTCGCCGCGGAACGCGATGTTGGTGCGGCGCAGCAGGATGTCCTCGAGGTGCACGATCGATTCGGTGCGCGCGATGTGGCGGAACTCGCCCGAGCTGAAGCGGGGCAGCGAGCTGAGGGGTGCGTCCTGGGCGTCCTGCCGGAGCGAGGCTGCCACGGCGAGGGCATGCGTGCCGTAGCGGTGCAGCAGACGGGTGCCGCGCTCGGCACCGAAGTCCGACAGGTGGTGGTGCACCCAGGCGTCGCGCTCGGCGTCGGTGCGGGGGAAGCCGACGGCGCCGCCGATGGGGAGCCCCTTCGTCGAGCGGACCCGCGTGCGTCCGATCCGGGACATCAGTTCGTCGGCCAGGCGTGCGGCGACGGCGCGGAAGGTCGTCCACTTGCCGCCGACGAGGCTGAGCACCGGCACGCCGTCGGAACCCGGCAGCGTCGCCTCCTCGATGCGGTAGTCGCGCGAGACGAAACCTGCGGCCATGTCGCCGTGACCGGGGAGCGGGCGGACGCCCGAGTAACGGAACACGATCTGGGACCGGTCGACGGGGATCGACGGGAAGACGTGGCCGATGAGGTCGAGGAAGTAGTCGACCTCCTCCTCCGTGCAGACGGCGGGCTCGGACATGTCGTGCTCGAGGTCGGTCGTGCCGACGAGGACCCGACCGTTGAGCGGGTAGATGAGCACGATGCGACCGTCGGAGTGCTCGAAGAAGATCTCCCGACCACCGGTCGCCTGCATCAGTTCGGGGTGGTCGAGCACGATGTGCGAGCCCTTGGTGCCGCCCATGTACCGGGTCGCGTCGCCGAGGGCCTCGTTGGCGAGGTCGGTCCACGGGCCGGCCGCGTTGAGGACGACGGATGCCGCGAACGGGAACTCCTCGCCGGTGACCTCGTCGCGGAGGACGACCTTGCCGCCGTCCACTCCGACCGCGGAGGTGTAGTTGGCGGCGCGGGCGCGGCTGCCGCCGAGCGCGACGCCGTCACGGACGAGGTCGAGGCC
Source organism: Microbacterium sp. CnD16-F (assembly GCF_024124465.1). Classification (NCBI taxonomy): domain Bacteria; kingdom Bacillati; phylum Actinomycetota; class Actinomycetes; order Micrococcales; family Microbacteriaceae; genus Microbacterium; species Microbacterium sp. CnD16-F. The sequence continues at coordinate 55,789 of NZ_JAMXSA010000012.1, read as the reverse complement.
GAGGCGCTCGGGCTCGCGGAGGGAGGCATCCCAGTAGGTCGCCGTGTACTTCACGTCGGCGTTCAGGTCGGGGAGCTCCCGCAGCGAGCGGCGCCGACCGCGGAAGGTGTGCCGCGGGACGCGGCCGCCGCCGCGCGAGAACGAGTCGTAGATGATGAGGCCGACCTTGATCAGGAGGGCGCCGCGCTCGGTGGAGGCGGTCTTGCGGTGGAGCACCATGCGCAGCGGCGCGGAGAGCAGACCCGAGAACGTCGAGAAGATCGGCACGGTGGTCCGCAGCGGACGCACGTAGTGGGCCGCCGTCGTCAGGAGGTCGTTGCGCTCGGTGACCGCTTCGTGGACCAGGCGGAGCTCGCCGTTCTCGAGGTAACGGATGCCGCCGTGGATCATGTGGCTCGAGGCCGCCGACGCACCGGAGAGGAAGTCGCTGCGCTCGACGAGAGCCACGTCGACGCCCTGCAGCGCCAGGTCGCGGAAGGTCGCGACGCCGTTGATGCCGCCGCCGATGATGAGCACGTCCGCCTGCGGCCGCTCGCGCAGCGCCGTCGTCGCCTGTCGGGTCTCGGTATCCACGTCACACTCCCACTTCTGCCGGGCTCTCGCCCCGCTTGCCTCAGACCGCTTCCGAAGAAGCCGATGGGACCATGATGACAGCGGTGGACGGGATTGCAGTCCGGTTGCACATACGTGCACACTGTCATCCGTGGACGAGACCCTGGACCCCGACGACATCCGACGCGCGCTCACCGCGGCGCACCTGTACTACGTCCAGGACCGCACGATGGAGGCCATCGCCCGGGAGCTCGGCACCTCGCGGTCGACCGTCTCGCGTCTGCTGTCGCGCGCCCGCGCGACGGGCATCGTCGACATCCGCATCCGCTCCCCCTTCGCCGCTCCGCAGCTGCTGGAGCAGGAGCTCGCCGATCGTTACGGCATCACCGCTCACGTCGTCCCGGTCCCCGACGACGCGAGCGAGGTGGAGCGACTGGAGCGGGTCGCGACCGCCGCGGCGCACCTGCTCGGCGATCTCATCGAAGCGGATGCGACGGTCGGCGTCGCGTGGGGATCCACCACCGCCGCGGTCAGCCGCCGCCTCGTCCCCAAGGCCGTGCACGGCACGACCTTCGTGCAGCTGAACGGCTCCGGGAACACCCGCACCACGGGCCTGCTGTATGCGAGCGACATCCTGAGCCGCTTCGCCGTCGCCTACGGCGGCAGCGCGCAGCAGTTCCCGGTGCCCGCGTTCTTCGACGATCCGCGCACGAAGCAGGCCATGTGGCGCGAGCGGAGCACCACCCGCATCCTGGCCATGCAGGCGGCGATGGACCTCGTCGTCTTCAGCGTGGGGGCGGCGGATTCGCGCGTCCCCAGCCACGTGTACTCCGGCGGCTACCTCGAACCCGAGGAGCTCGCGGCGCTCGACCGCGAGGGCGTGGTGGGCGACGTCGCCACGGTCTTCTACCGCCTCGACGGGTCGACCCGCGGGATCGAGTTGAACGACAGGGCGACCGGGCCCCGCTTCGAGGTGCTGCGTCGCGTGCCGAGCCGGGTGTGCATCGTGTCGGGCGTCGACAAACGCGACAGCCTCCGGGGTGCGCTCGCGGCGCGGCTGGTCACCGAGCTCGTCGTCGACGAGGCCACCGCCCGCGCGTTGACCGGATGAGCGTCCGCGTCAAGAGATGACGGGGAATGAATCCGCGTCATCCCGGTTGACTACACTTCGAGAGCAAGAAACGTGCTCCGGGGTCGGTGGGAATCCGAACCGGCGGTGACAGTCCGCGAGCGGGACCCGAGGTCCTGCTGATCCGGTGGAAATCCGGAACCGACGGTGATGCGACGCGAGTCGCTAGTCCGGATGGGAGGCAGCACGGGCGCCTGCAGCGACCCTGCGGGACCGCCTGACGCGCCCGCGCCCCGGAGCACCCCATCGTGAGGATCCGGATGAGTGCCACCGACGCAGAGCGCGCCGCGCTCCGCCACGCTTTCGCGCTCGCTCAGCGTGGACCGCGGGGGGTCAACCCGCAGGTCGGCGCGGTCATCCTCTCCCCCGCGGGTGAGGTGCTCGCCGAGGGCTGGCATCACGGCGCGGGGACGCCGCACGCCGAGATCGACGCCCTCTCGAAGCTCGGACCGGATGCCGCGCGCGGCGCGACGGCCGTCGTGACCCTCGAGCCGTGCAACCACACCGGGCGCACCGGCCCCTGCGCGGTCGCGCTCATCGAGGCCGGCGTCGCCCGCGTCGTGTACGCCGTCGACGACCCGGGCGAGGTGTCCTCCGGGGGCGCCGCGCGGCTCCGCGACGCCGGCGTCGAGGTCGAGGGCGGCGTGCTGCGCGACGAGGGCGAGACGATCATCGCGTCGTGGCTGACCGTGCAGCGCCTCGGAAGGCCCCACGTGACCCTGAAGTGGGCGCAGTCGCTCGACGGGCGGGCCGCGGCATCCGACGGCACCAGCCAGTGGATCACGGGACCCGAGGCCCGCGCCGACGTGCACCGCCGACGCTCGCTGGCGGACGCGATCGTGGTGGGGACGGGAACCGTCCTCGCGGACGATCCCGCACTGACGGCACGGCGCGAGGACGGCGGACTCTACGAGGACCAGCCCCGACCCGTCGTGGTCGGCGTCCGCGCCGTGCCGCAGGAGGCGCGGGTGCGGAAGCACCCGCGCCCGTTCATGCAGGACGAGGGCGAGGACCTGCGGGACCTGCTGGACCGCCTCCGCGAGCTCGGCGCCCAGCGTGTGTTCATCGAGGGCGGCCCGACACTGGCGGCATCCTTCCTGCGCCAGGGGCTCGTCGACGAGCTCCTCGTCTACATCGCACCGACGCTGATCGGCGGCGACCGCCTCGCGGTCGGAGACATCGGCGTCGCGACCATCTCCCAGCAGCGACGCCTCGACATCACGGGCGTCGACCGACTCGGCGACGACATCCTCGTCACCCTCACCCCACAGGAGGCCTGATGTTCACCGGCATCATCGAAGAACAGGGCGTCATCACGGCGATCGAGCCCTCCGGCGACGGCGTGCGACTCACCGTGCGCGCGCCCCTCGCCGTCTCGGACGCGCAGCGGGGCGACTCGATCTCGATCAGCGGCGTCTGCCTGACGGTCACCGACCAGACCTCCGAGGGGTTCACGGCCGACGTCATGAAGCAGACGCTCGACATGTCGACGCTCGGCACCCTCGGGGTCGACTCCCGAGTGAACGTCGAGCGTGCCCTCGCCGCGCACACGCGCCTCGGCGGGCACATCGTGCAGGGACACGTCGACGGCACGGGCGAGGTCCTCGAGGTCCGCCCCGGCGAGCAGTGGCGCGTCATCCGCGTCTCGCTGCCGGCCGACCTCGCCCCGCTCGTCGTCGACAAGGGGTCCATCACGGTCCAGGGCGTCTCGCTCACCGTCTCGGACGTGTCCGAGCCCGACGCCGCGTCGCACTGGTTCGAGATCTCCCTCATCCCCGAGACGCTCGAGGTGACCACCCTCGGCACGCTCGCCCCCGGCGACCGCGTCAACCTCGAAACCGACATCCTGGCGCGGCACGTGCAGCGCCTGCTCCGATTCGCCTCAACCGACGGCATCCCGTCCGCAGAAGAAGGAGGCTCCCGATGAGCCTTTCGTCCATCCCCGACGCCCTGGCAGCCCTCAAGGAAGGCCGACCGATCCTGGTCGCCGACGACGAGAGCCGCGAGAACGAGGGCGACATCATCCTGTCCGCCGAGCTCGCCTCGCCGGAGTGGCTGGCATGGACCATCCGCTGGTCGAGCGGATTCCTGTGCGCGCCGATGCCCGCCGACTGGGCCGACCGCCTCGACTTGCCTCCCATGGTCGAGCAGAACCAGGATGCCCGGAGCACGGCGTACACGGTGAGCGTCGACGCGGCGGAGGGCGTCACGACCGGCATCAGCGCCTCGGACCGCGCCCGCACGGCCAACGTGCTGGCCGACCCGGACTCGGTGCCGTCCTCGCTCATCCGCCCGGGGCACGTACTCCCCTTGCGCGCCGTCGACGGCGGCGTGCGCGAGCGCGCCGGCCACACCGAGGCCGCCGTCGAGCTCATGCAGCTCGCGGGCCTGCAGCCGGTCGCCGTGATCGGCGAGGTCGTCGCCGACGACGGCAGCATGATGCGGATGCCGGGGCTCCTCGAGATGGGCGAGCGCGAAGGCATCCCCGTCATCACGATCGAGCAGCTCATCGCGCACGTCAGCGCGGCCGACGGCGACGGTACCGCCGCCCACACCGACCACACCGCCAAGCGCCGCGTGAGCCTGCGCGCCGAGGCGACGGTCCCCACCTCGCACGGCCAGTTCCGCTTCCTCGCCTACAAGGACCGGATCACCGGCACCGACCACATCGCCGTCGTCTCGGGCGACCTCACCGAGGAGGCACCGCTCGTGCGCGTGCACTCCGAGTGCCTCACGGGTGAGGCGTTCGGCTCGCTCAAGTGCGAGTGCGGACCGCAGCTCGAGGCGGCGCTCGACGCGATCGAGCAGGACGGCGGCGTCGTCATCTACATGCGCGGCCACGAGGGCCGCGGCATCGGCCTCATCAACAAGCTGCGCGCGTACAGCCTGCAGGAGCGGGGGCTCGACACCGTCGACGCGAACCTCGCGCTCGGCCTGCCGGCCGACGCCCGCGACTACGCGGCGGCCGCCGGCATCCTGTCCGACCTCGGCGTGAAGCAGATCCGTCTGCTGACCAACAACACCGACAAGGTCGCGCAGCTGCGTGCCCTCGGTCTCACCATCGTCGACCAGGTGCCCCTGCTGGTCGGGGTCGGCGCGAACAACCATCAGTACCTGGCGACGAAGGCCGACCGCATGGGCCACATCATCGACGCCGACGAACTGCGCGAGGCCCTCGCGCACAGTGAGGAGCACACCGCATGAGCGGACACGGAGCACCCCGGGCCGAAGCGGTCGACGCGAGCGGCCTGTCCGTCGTCGTGATCGCCGGGCAGTGGCACGACACGATCACCGACGGCCTCATCGCGGGCGCGAAGCGCATCCTCGACGCCTCGGGCGCCACGTGGCGCCTCGTGCGCGTACCGGGCTCGTTCGAGCTGCCCGTCGCCGCCAAGGCCGCGCTCGACGCCGGCGCTGACGCGGCCGTCGCGCTGGGCGTCATCATCCGCGGCGGGACCCCGCACTTCGACTTCGTCTCGTCCGCCGCGACGGACGGACTCACCCGCGTCGCTCTCGACACCGGCAAGCCCGTCGGCTTCGGCGTGCTGACGCTGGACGATGAGCAGCAGGGCCTCGACCGCGCCGGCCTCGCAGGCTCGAAGGAGGACAAGGGCGCAGAAGCAGCGGATGCCGCCATCCGCACCGCGCTCGTCCTGCGGGACCTCCGCGGCTGACGCGCGACGCGTCACGCCTTCTCGGTGCTGCGCGGGGTTTCGACCTTCAGGTAGCCTGAGGGCATGGAGATCCTGCGCAGCATCGTCGTCCTCGTCCACCTCGTCGGTTTCGCGACGCTCTTCGGGGCGTGGGTGGTCGAACTCGTCGGACAGCGCCGAGTGACGCGCATCATGCACTGGGGCCTCGGCATCGCACTCGTCGCGGGCCTCGCGCTCTCGGCGCCGTGGGGTCTCGACCACGACCTGAACTACGCCAAGATCGGCATCAAGCTCGTCGTCCTCGTCCTCATCGGCGGCCTCCTCGGTGCCGGCGCGGGACGCCTGCGGAAGTCGGGGTCGGTGCCCGCCGGGATTTTCTGGCCCATCGGCATCCTCACCGTCCTCAACGCCGGGCTCGCGGTCATCTGGTGACGACCCCCGCTCGCGGGGACATGCGGGAGTAGGCTTGAGGTTTGGCGCCGGCGACTCCGTCGGCGCCTCGGTGATCCCAGAGCTGTGATGTCCTCGCGTCACCCCTGCGAGGACGTCCGCCGCCGACGCGTCCCATGAGGACCCACCGCTTCGTTCCGAAGGTCCCCCGCATGTCATCCGCAGCACCCGCGGCATCCGCCGCACCCGCCAATCCCCGCTCCCGCGTCATCACGGCGAGCCTGATCGGCACCACGATCGAGTTCTACGACTTCTACGTCTACGCGACCGCCGCCGTCCTCGTCTTCCCCATCCTGTTCTTCCCCGCCGGCAACGACACCACGAACCTGCTGCTCTCGTTCAGCATCTTCGGCGCCGCCATGGTCGCCCGCCCCGTCGGCGCCGTCATCTTCGGCCACTTCGGCGACAAGTTCGGACGTAAGGCGACCCTCGTCGGGTCGCTGCTCACAATGGGTGTCGCGACCTTCGTCATCGGCCTCCTGCCGACGTTCGACCAGGTCGGCGTGCTCGCCCCGATCCTGCTGCTCGTCCTCCGCCTCGCGCAGGGCTTCGCCCTCGGCGGCGAGTGGTCGGGTGCCGCACTCGTCGCGACCGAGAACGCCCCGAAGGGCAAGCGCGCCTGGTACGGCACGTTCCCGCAGCTCGGCGCGCCGATCGGCTTCATCATCGCCAACACGGTGTTCCTGGTGATCTACTTCCTGCTGCCGCACCCCGACGGCCCCGCGCAGCGCAGCGAGGAGTTCCTCGCCTGGGGCTGGCGCGTGCCGTTCCTGTTCTCGGCGGTCATGGTGATCGTCGGCCTGTACGTGCGTCTCAAGCTCGTCGAGTCCGACACGTTCGCCAAGGCCGAGAAGACGGGCGCGATCCGCAAGTTCCCCCTCGGCGAGGTCGTCCGTCGCCACTGGAAGCAGCTGATCCTCGGCACGTTCATCATGCTCGCCACGTACGTGCTCTTCTACCTGATGACGAGCTTCACCCTCGCCTACGGCACGAAGGCCACGGCCGAGGGAGCCGCCGCCGCAGCGGAGGCTGCGGGCACGGCGTTCGATGCGGCCACCTACGTGCCGGGCCTCGGGTTCGGGTACACCGACTTCGTCATCATGCAGATCGTCGGTGTCGTCTTCTTCGGCGTTTTCACGCTGCTCTCGGGCCCCGTCGCCGACACGATCGGCCGTCGCCGCCTGCTGCTGTGGATCACGGGGGCGATCGCCGTCTTCGGTCTGCTCTTCAACGTCTTCCTCCTGCCCCAGCTCGACCCGAAGTTCAGCGGCGCCCTCGTGCAGGCCTTCCTGATCTTCGGGTTCATGCTCATGGGTGCGACGTTCGGCCCGATGGGTGCCCTGCTCCCCGAGCTGTTCCCGACGAACGTCCGGTACACCGGGTCGGCGATCTCCTACAACGTGTCGTCGATCCTCGGCGCCGCGCTCGCCCCGATCGTCGCGACCGCCCTCTGGGCCGCCGCCGGCGGATCGCCGTGGCTCGTCGGCGTCTACCTGTCGGGCTCGGCCGTCCTCACCTTCATCGCCCTGTGGCTGTCGAAGGAGACGAAGGACGTCGAGTACGAGACGAACATCGGACACGTCGACCTCGGCGCACGCTGACCCGACCCTCACGAGCGGATGCCGCGCCCCACCCCACCGGGAGGGTCGCGGCATCCGTCTGTCAAGAGCTCCCCTCCGTGCGGGCGCAGGGCTATCGTCGGCCTCACAGGCACGTGAGGAGTGGACGATGGCCAGCAAGAAGGTCACACAGGCATCGGTCGTCGAGTACGACGAGACCGGCGGACCCGAGGTGCTCCACCTCGTCACCCGCCCGCTTCCGGAGCCCGGCCCGGGCGAGGTGACCGTCGAGGTCATGACGATGGGCCTCAACCACATCGACGGCTTCGTCCGCTCGGGCGCCGAGAAGGAATGGGACGACCCGTTCCCCCGCCGATCAGGCAGCTGCTTCGCCGGCACCGTGATCGCTGTCGGCCCCGACACGGCGGGGTTCCCCGTCGGCAGCGACGTCGTCGGTCACGTCCGCTCGGGAGCGCAGGCCAGCCACCTCACGGTGTCGACCGACCGGCTCGTGCGCAAGCCCAAGAACGTCACGTTCGAGACCGCGGGCGGTCTCTACCTCGCCGGCACGACGGCCCTCGACATCCTCGACGAACTCAAGGTGGGCGCCGGCGACACGGTGGTCGTCTCAGCCGCGGCGGGCGGTGTCGGCAGCGTCGAGGCGCAGATCGCCATGCACCGCGGTGCTCGCGTGATCGGGACGTGCGGCGACCGCAACTTCGACTACCTGCGTCAGCTCGGTGTGAAGCCGGTGCGCTACGGCGAGGGGATCGTCGACCGGATCCGCGCCCTCGCCCCCGACGGGGTCAGCGCGTACATCGACAACTTCGGGCAGGACGGACACGAGATCGCCGAAGCCCTCGGCGTCCCCACGAGCAAGTTCCGCTCGAGCGCCGACCGTCGCGATCGCGAGGTCGCCCTGCTGTCGGACGACCCCGCGGCCGTCGCCCATGGCACCGACCAGCTGCGCAAGGTCGTCGAGCTCGCCGAGAAGCGGGCGGTCAACGTCCTCGTGTCGGGCTTCTACCCGCTCGCCGACGTCGCCGAAGCATACGACGACCTGCAGAAGCTGCACTCGCGCGGCAAGGTCGTGCTCGCGACGCATCCGGTCAACCCCCGCCGCATCCGCAAGGCGCGCGAGGTCATGGAATCGGGACGCTGACCCTCAGTCGAGGAACAGCGCGCGCAGGCGCTTCGTCGTGAAGACGAGTCCGACCGCGATCATCACGACGTAGTACAGGACGTGCCACAGCATGCCCGCCGACAGGATGCCGGTGGTCAGCCCGCGGATCAGTTCGACGCCGTGCCAGAGCGGCAGCGCCATGACGATCGACTGCACCCACTCGGGGTACACGGTGATCGGGTAGAAGGTCGCCGAGAACAGGAACATGGGCAGCAGGACGAAGTTGATCCAGTCCATGTGCTGGAACGTCTTCATGTAGCTCGTGACGGCCATGCCGAGACTGGCGAAGCCGAACGCGATGAGCAGCACCGCCGGGATCGCGAGGATCGCCGTCCACGCCAGGTTCAGCCCGAGGATCTGCATGACGATCATGAACCCGGTCGCGTAGAGCAGACCGCGCAGGAGCGCGTAAAGGATCTCGCCGAGGGCCACGTCGAGCGGACCGAGCGACGTCGCCAGCATCCCCTCGTAGAGCTTGCCGTAGTTGAGCTTGAAGAAGACGTTCCAGGTGGAGTCGTAGATCGCCCCGTTCATCGCCGAGACGGCGAGGAGGGCGGGAGCGATGAACGCGGCGTAGCTCACCGGGATGCCCTGCGATGTCTCGACGTCGCCGATGAGCGACCCGAGCCCCAGGCCCATCGAGGCCAGGTAGAACACCGGCTCGAAGAACCCGGAGAGGACGACGGCCCAACTCGACGACCGGGCGGCGAGGAAGCCGCGCTGCACGACCGCGCCGGGGTTGCCCGCCCACAGCGCCCGCACTCCCCCGCGACGCGCGGTGGCCTGCACCGTCGCGGCGCTCACTTCGCAAGCCTCTCGACGAAGACCTTGCGGCCCCACAGATAGCCGACGCCCGCGAGCACGACGAGGTAGGCGAGGTGGACGGCGATCAGCACCGGCGGCACGGCGGCACCGTAGGTCGCCAGCCGGCCGAGCTCGGCGCCGTGCCACAGCGGCGAGACCCACCCGATCCACTGCAGCCAGCCGGGCAGGGCCTCGAGCGGGTAGAAGGTGCCCGAGAACAGGAACATCGGCATGAAGATGAACCGCTGCACGAGCGCGAACTGCCCCTTGTCGTCTTCGATCGAACCCGCGTACGCCATGAGCGGGATGCCGAAGGCGAGGCCCGCGAGCAGACCCGCCGGGATCGCGAGCCAGCCGGTCTCGGGATGGGGCACGGTCGTCCACCCGAAGCCGAGGGCGCCCAGAAGCCAGATGAAGAGGTAGTACGCCGCGACCGCGAACGCCATGCGGGCGGCGGCGCCGATGACCACGCCGTTCGCGATCTGTGGACTCGACAGAGCGGACGCGTTGAACCCGAAGAAGTAGCGCCGCCACTTGAACCCGGCCATGACGGGGTAGGTCATCTCCTCGGAGGCGACCGAGATCGCCGCCGTGACGAGGAGGGCAGGGGCGACGAACACGAGGTAGTCCACCTGCACGCCGCGGTCGTCGATGGGCGCCTGGATGAGGGCGGCGAGACCCGCCGCGAGACCCAGCAGATACAGCACCGGCTGCCCGAGGGCGCCGACGACGATCGTCCACCCGTACGCGCGCATCGCGCGGACCATGTGCTCGGTCACGTACCAGCTGCCGTGCCGGCGCGGCTTGCGGCCCCACTCCAGGGCCTCAGCGCGCAACTCGTCGAGCGTCGGCTGCACCGACGGGGTCGTCCCGCTCATTCGATCAGCGACCGTCCGGTGAGACGGAGGAAGACGTCCTCCAGACTCGAGCGGCGCACGAGACTCGTGAGGGGCTGCAGGCCCGCCGCGGTGACGCGCTCGAGCGCCGCTTCGCCGTCGTGCGCGTACACGAGGATGCGGTCGGGCAGCACCTCGATACGATCGCCGACCCCCTGCAGCTGCGCCGCGACCTGCTCGTTGCGGTGGGACCCGAAGCGCACCTCGAGCACTTCGCGGCTGGAGTGCTCGCGGATGAGGGAGGCCGGGCTCCCCTCGGCCATGATGCGCCCCTTGTCGACGACGACGAGCCGGTCGCAGAGCTGCTCGGCTTCGTCCATGTAGTGCGTCGTGAGGACGAGGGTCGTCCCGCGCTCCTTGAGGCGGAACAGGCGGTCCCACAGGACGTGCCGAGCCTGCGGGTCGAGCCCCGTCGTCGGCTCGTCGAGGAGCAGGATGCGGGGGTCGTTGATGAGTCCGCGGGCGATCGTGAGGCGACGCTTCATGCCGCCGGAGAGCTGGTCGACCTTGCTCTTGGCTTTGTCCTCGAGCTGCGCGAAGGCGAGCAGCTCGTCGGCCTTCTCTGCGCACACCTTGCCGGGAAGCCCGAAGTACCGGCCGTAGATGTACAGGTTCTCGCGGGCGTTGAGCTCACCGTCGAGGTTGTCCTGCTGCGGAACCACCCCGAGGCGGGACCGGATCTCGGGTCCGTAGCGGTCGGGATCGAGCCCGAGGATCGAGAGATCGCCGCTCGTGCGGGTCGAGACGGCGCCGATCATCTTCATCGTCGTCGACTTGCCCGCGCCGTTCGGACCGAGGAGTCCGAACGACTCGCCCGGCGCGACCTCGAACGACAGGCCGTCGACGGCGACGAAGTCGGGCTTGCCCTTGGTCTTGTAGGCCTTCACGAGGCTCTCGGCGCGGATCACGGCTTCTGGCACCGCACCACCCTACCGACGGCATCGGACATCCCCTCAGCCGCGAGGGGGAAGATAGAGGGATGTCCACGCCCCGCCGCGGTCTGCGTCGCCCCTCGAAGGACGACGGTCCCCGCGCCAGCCTCCGCCAGCTCCTCCCGTTCCTGCTCGAGCACAAGGGCGTCCTCGTCGTCGTCGCCGTCCTGAGCGTCCTCGAGGCGGCCGCCACCCTCGTCCAGCCGGTCCTCGTCGGCGACGTCATCGGGCGCGTGCAGGCCGGACAGGCCCTCGGCATCCTCGTCTGGGTCCTCGTGGGCCTCGTGGTCGTCTCGTCCCTCATCGGCGGGTTCCAGCACTACCTCCTGCAGCGCACCGGCACCGCGGTCGTCTACTCGAGCCGGCGACGTCTGATCGCGAAGCTTCTGCACCTGCCGGTGCAGGAGTACGACGCGCGGCGCACCGGCGACCTCGTCTCGCGCGTGGGCACCGACACGACACTGCTCTACGCCGTCCTCACGCAGGGCTTCGCGGACTCGATCGGCAACGCGCTCATCTTCGTCGGCGCGATCGTCGCGATGCTCGTGATCGACCCGGTGCTGCTGCTGCTCATCGTGGTCGTGATCGGCGCCTCGGCCGCCGTCGTCGGCGTCCTCAGCGGACGCATCCGCCGAGCGACGTCCGTGCAGCAGGAGAAGGTCGGCGCCCTCGCCTCGGGTGTCGAACGCGCGATCGGCTCGATCCGCACGATCCGGGCATCCGGCGCCGAATCCCGCGAGCAGGCCGCCATCTCCGCCACCGCGAGCGAGGCGTACGACGCCGGCGTGTCGGTCGCGAAGGCGTCGGCGATCGTCGTCCCCGTCGCGGGCATCGCGCTGCAGGTGTCGCTCCTCGTGGTCCTCGGCGTGGGTGGCTTCCGCGTCGCGTCGGGCGCGATCGAGATCGCCCAGCTAGTCGTGTTCGTCATGTTCCTCTTCTTCCTCGTCCAGCCGCTCGCCTCGTTCTTCGGAGCCATCACGTCGGTGAACCAGGCCCTCGGCGCGCTCGGCCGCATCCAGGAGGTCCTCGACCTGCCGGACGAGACGGCAGAGGATGCCGCGATTGCCGCATCCGCCGTCACCCCCTCCCCCGACGGCACGGCGGCGATCGAGTTCCGCGACGTGCACTTCTCCTACCCCGAAGCGGTCGTCCGCGCCCGACGCAGCGCGCAGGACGAGGCGCTGAAGACCCTCGCGGACGCGCGCGCGCCCCTGCCCGAGGACGCCGAGCCGGAGCCCGAGGCCACGGTGCTGCGGGGCGTCTCGTTCCGGGTGACGCGCGGGTCCCGCGTCGCCCTCGTCGGCCCGTCCGGCGCCGGGAAGTCGACGACCCTCGCCCTCATCGAGCGGTTCTACGACCCGACGGCCGGCGCTGTGCTCATCGACGGGGTCGACGCCCGCGCGCTCGACCGGCTCTCGCTGCGCGCCCGCCTCGGCTACGTCGAGCAGGACGCCCCGACCCTCGCCGGCACGATCGCCGACAACCTGCGGCTCGCCTCACCCGACGCCTCCGACGCGGACTGCGAACGGGTCCTGGCCGCCGTCAACCTGACGGACGTGCTCGAGCGCTCACCACTCCGCCTGCAGGCACCCGTCGGCGAAGCGGGCGTCATGCTCTCGGGCGGCGAGCGCCAGCGCCTCGCGATCGCGCGGGCGCTGCTGGCCGCTCCTCCGATCCTGCTGCTCGACGAGTCGACGTCGTCGCTCGACGGGCTCAATGAGCAACGGATGCGGGAGGCGATCGACGCCGTCGCGGCCGGCCGCACGCTCGTCGTGATCGCCCACCGGCTCTCGACCGTCGTCGACAGCGACCTCATCGTGGTCCTCGACCACGGCCGCGTCGTCGGCCAGGGCACGCACGACGAGCTCATCCGCGACGTGCCGCTCTACCGCGACCTCGCCGCCCGCCAGCTGCTCGTCTGACCCGAACGCACCGCGAGCCGACGCGAACGGCGGCTCCCGGCATCCGAGAACAGCAGTTCGCGTCGGATCGACGGCCGAAACGCGGCGCGTCAGGCGCGCGGCTGGGTGCGCTGCAGGCGGTAGCGGAGGGCGGCGAGCTCGGCGTACAGGGCCGCGGGGACCTTGCCGCCGAAGGTGCGGTAGAACTCCTCGGTGAGGTCGGCTTCGGCGAGCCAGGATGCCGGGTCCACCGCGAACAGCTCGTCGAGATCCGCCTGCGGCACCTCGATGCCCGCGAGGTTGAGCTCCTCGGTGCGCGGCAGGCGTCCGACGGGGCTGTCGACGGCGCCGACGGACCCGTCGATCCGGCGGATGATCCAGTCGATGACGCGCGCGTTGTCGCCGAAGCCCGGCCACAGGAAGCGTCCGTCGGATCCCTTGCGGAACCAATTGACCTGGAAGATGCGCGGGGCGCGGTCGAAGCGCAGCTGCTGCCCGACCTTCAGCCAGTGGGCGAAGTAGTCGGCCATGTTGTAGCCGCAGAACGGCAGCATGGCGAACGGGTCGCGGCGCAGCTCGCCGACGAGTCCCTCAGCGGCTGCGGTGCGCTCCGACGAGATGTTCGAACCCATGAACACGCCGTGCGTCCAGTCGGTCGCCTCGACCACGAGCGGCACGTTGGTCGCGCGGCGTCCGCCGAAGAGGATCGCGTCGAGCGGCACACCCTCGGGGGCATCCCAGTCCTCGGCGATCTGGGGGCACTGGCTGGCGCTGACGGTGAAGCGCGCGTTCGGGTGGGCGGCGGGACGACCGGATGCCGGGGTCCAGGGCTTGCCCTCCCAGTCCGTGAGCTCGGCGGGTGTCTCGTCGGTGAGACCCTCCCACCAGACGTCGCCGTCGGGGCGCAGCGCGACGTTCGTGAAGATCGTGTTGCCCCAGAGCGTGTCGACCGCCGTCACGTTGGTCGACTCACCGGTGCCGGGCGCGACGCCGAAGAAGCCGGCCTCGGGGTTGATCGCCCAGAGGCGTCCGTCCTCGCCCGGGCGCAGCCAGGCGATGTCGTCGCCGAGGGTCTCGACGCGCCAGCCCGGGATCGTCGGGCGGAGCATGGCGAGGTTCGTCTTGCCGCAGGCCGAGGGGAACGCGGCGGCGACGTGGTAGGACTTGCCGGCCGGGTCGATGACGCGGATGAGCAGCATGTGCTCGGCGAGCCAGCCCTCGTCCCGGCCGATGACCGACGCGATGCGCAGCGCGAAGCACTTCTTCGCGAGGATCGCGTTGCCGCCGTAGCCCGAGCCGAAGGACCACACCTCGAGCGTCTCGGGGAAGTGCACGATGTACTTCTCGTCGTTGCAGGGCCAGGCGGCGTCCTGCTCGCCGGGCGCGAGCGGAGCGCCGACGGAGTGCACCGTCTTCACCCAGGGCTTGCCGTCGGCGATCTGCTCCAGCACCGACGCGCCGACGCGCGTCATGATCCCGATCGAGGTGACCGCGTAGGCGCTGTCGGTGACCTGCACGCCGATGTGCGAGAGCGGCCCGCCGACGGCTCCCATCGAGAACGGGACGACGTACATCGTGCGACCGCGCATGCTGCCCTCGAACAGGGGCGTGATGGTGGCGCGGATCTCGTCGGGCGCGATCCAGTTGTTGGTGGGCCCGGCATCCTCTTCACGCTCCGACGCGATGAAGGTGCGCGCCTCGGTGCGGGCGACGTCGCTCGGGTGCGAGCGGGCGAGGTACGAACCGGGCCGCCACTCGGGGTTGAGCTTGATGAGCTTGCCCTCGTCGACCTGCTGGCGCAGGAGCGCCTCGTTCTCGGCGGCGGAGCCGTCGACCCAGTGGATGCGGGCGGGCTGCGTGAGGGCGGCGATCTCGTCGACCCAGGCGTGCAGGGCCGCCATGCCCTCACCCGTGACGGTGGGGCGGATGCCGGTGGGCGCCGCCGCGGCTGTGTGCGCCGCGGGCGTGGGCGCGGTGGGGGTGGGGCGGGTGAACAGGTCTGCGATGGCCATTCGGCGCTCCTCGGTCGGGGTGGTCGTGGTTCCACTGTGCCGGGTGGATCGCGGCGCTTTCCGGGATTCTCGACGTAAAGAATCCGAAATTTTTCGCTAGGCTCAAGATCATGGCGACGCCCCTCCAGCTCTCGACCCTCGGCCACCGCATCCGTCATCAGCGCCAGGCCCACGGGTACACGCTCGACGAGCTCGGGGCGATCGTCGGCATCGCCGGCAGCCAGCTCAGCCTGATCGAGAACGGCAAGCGCGAGCCGAAACTGTCGGTCCTGCAGGCGATCGCGACGGCGACCGGGACCGATGTGACCGACCTGCTCTCGAACGAGCCGCCGAACCGGCGGGCCGCGCTCGAGCTCGAGCTCGAGCGCGCGCAGCAGAGCCCGGTCTTCCGCCGCCTGGGCGTGGCGCCCGTCAAGGTCACCAAGACGATGACGGACGAGACGATCGAGGGGATCCTCGCGCTCCACCGCGAACTCGAGCGCCGGGAGCGCGAGTCGATCGCGACCCCGGAGGAGGCACGTCGCGCCAACACGGAACTGCGACTGCGGATGCGAGAGCAGAACAACTATCTGCCCGACATCGAGAAGCTCGCGGAGAAGAAGCTGAAGGCAGCCGGCCACACGACCGGTGCGCTCACCCACCGCACCGTCAGCATCATGGCGGAACAACTGGGCTTCGAGCTGATCTATGCGAACGACCTCCCCCACTCCGCTCGCTCGGTCACCGACCTGGAGAACGGCCGGATCTATCTGCCCCCGGCATCCATCCCCGGCGGACACGGCCTGCGCTCGATGGCCCTGCAGGCGATGGCGCACCGCCTGCTCGGGCACGCCCCACCCACGGACTACGCCGACTTCCTGCAGCAGCGCCTCGAGATCAACTACTACGCCGCGTGCTGCCTCATGCCCGAGACGGCATCCGTCGCGTTCCTGTCGCAGGCGAAGAAGGAGCGCAACCTGGCCGTCGAGGATTTCCGCGACGCGTTCGGCGTCACGCACGAGGCGGCCGGGATGCGGCTGACGAATCTCCTGACGCAGCACCTCGACATCCCGCTGCACTTCCTGCGCGTCGACGGGGCGGGTGCCATCAACCGCGTCTACGAGAACGACGGTCTCCCGCTGCCCATGGACGTCACCGGCTCGGTCGAGGGTCAGGTCGTCTGTCGGAAGTTCGCGGCGCGGTCGGCGTTCGCCGAGCAGAACCGCACGACCGAGCACTACCAGTACACCGACACCCCCGGCGGCACCTTCTGGTGCTCGAGTCAGACGGGAACGACCGCCGAGGGCGAGTTCTCGATCACCGTCGGCGTACCCTTCGACGATGCCCGCTGGTTCCGGGGGCGCGAGACGCAGAAGCGCGCCACGTCGACCTGCCCCGACGAGGCCTGCTGCCGGCGGCCTGACGCCGATCTCACCGAACGCTGGCAGGGCAAGGCGTGGCCGAGCGCCCGCGTGCACATGCAGATGTTCTCGCCGCTGCCGCGCGGGATGTTCCCCGGAGTCGACGACGGCGAGGTGTATGCGTTCCTCGACCGACACGCGTGAACGTCGTGTTGATCGCCGCCGCGGGACGGGTGTAGCGCGAGTGAGGTTCGCCTGAAGTCCTGCGCCTGCAGGGCGCCCAGATGCTCGGCGACCTCCACGACGCTCGCCGCGGGCGAGGCGAGCAGGTGCGAGCGGAGCCGGTGCGCGCGGACCGTCGCGGCATCCGTCATCTCGGCATCCAATCCGCTCAGGCCGACGTCGCGTAGGGCTCGAGCGCGTCGATCACGCTGGAGGCGAAGTCGGCGCTCGCGCCCCAGTCGAAGCGGAACAGCGCCCCCTCGCCGCCGCCGGATCCGCGGAAGACGGCCTTCGTCGGGCCGGCGAGGTTCTCGATCACGACCGTGAGGGACGCGCGACTGCTCGTGCGCATGTAGTACTTCTCGAAGATCAGCAGCGCCATCTGGTGACCGGACTCCGTCGCCGTGGCGTGCTGCCCCACGCACTCGACCGTCACGCCCGACGACTGCACGTGGTCGAGGACGATGCGTGCCGCGTCGAACGGGGTGAGGCTGATCTCCATCGTCTGCAGCATGACCGCAGTGTGGCACGCGGGCGTGATTCCCGCACGCATCGTGGCTACACTGAATGCCGTCCAGGGGCGCGACCGACCCTGGTGCTCGGAAAAGGGGCACGCAGCCACCCGCGACGCCGCGGGGAGCGAGACACATACGGCATCCGTCGTCATCGTCTCCAGGAGCAGCCATGCCCACCGTCGCCGCCCACGTCGCCTCCGCCCTCGCCGCCCACATCGACCACGTCTTCGGCGTGATGGGCAACGGCAACGCCCTCGTCCTCGACGCCCTCGAGCGTCGCGACGACGTCACCTTCACCGCCGTCCGCCACGAGGCGGGCGGGGTCGTCGCCGCCGACGCGCACCATCGGGCCGGGGGCGGGCTCGCCGCCGCGACCGCCACCTACGGCGCCGGGTTCACGAACACGCTCACCGCGCTCGCCGAGGCGGCACAGGCGCGGGTGCCGCTCGTGCTCGTGGTCGGCGACGAACCGACCTCGGGTTCGCGGCCGTGGGACGTCGACCAGCTTTCGCTCGCGTCAGCCGTCGGCGTCCGCACCTACACGGTCGGACGGACGGATGCCGCGGCCACGACGGTCATCGCCATCGAGCACGCCCTGTCGTTCCGCATCCCCGTCGTCCTCGCGATCCCCTACGACGTCGGCGGCCGCGAGGCGGGCGAGATCCCCGCGACACCCGATCCGGTGCTGCCCGCCCCGCTCGTACCCACCGGTGCGCACGCCGAGGCGACCGTCGCGACGATCGCGCGTCTGCTCGCCGCGGCGGAGCGACCCCTGCTGCTCGCCGGCCGCGGCGCATGGACCGCGGGGGCCGGCGACGAGCTCGGACGTCTCGCCGACGCAGCCGGCGCGCTGACGGCATCCACCGCCCTCGGCCGGGGAATCTTCCCGCGCGCGGAGTTCGACCTGGGGGTCACGGGCGGCTTCGGGGCCGAGCGGGCCATGGCGACGGTCCGCGAGGCCGACGTCGTCGTCGTCTTCGGCGCCTCGCTCAACCAGTTCACGATGCGCTTCGGCGAACTGTTCGCCCCCGACGCGACGATCGTTCAGGTCGACGTCGCACCCGCGGCGACGCATCCGCAGGTCGGCCGGTACCTGCGGGCGGATGCCGCCCTCGCCGCGCGGGCGATCGCCGACGAGCTCGAGCGTCTCGGCGGCGGCGCGTCGCGCTGGCGGGAAGGCGTCGACGTCGCCGCACTGCGCGCGCGGGAGCACGGCGACGGGATCGCCCCCGACGGCCGGCTCGATCCCCGCAGCGCGGCGGCGGCCATCGCGGAGCTGCTGCCCGAGGACCGCGTCGTCGTCTCGGACGGGGGTCACTTCATCGGCTGGGCCAACATGTTCTGGCCGGTCGCCTCACCCGACCGAATGATGATGGTCGGCACCGCGTATCAGTCGATCGGGCTCGGCTTCCCATCGGTCCCCGGTGCGGCGACGGCGCGTCCCGAGTCGACGATCGTTCTCACGACCGGTGACGGCGGCGGACTCATGGCGATCGCCGACCTCGAGTCCGCCGTCCGGGTCGCCCGCGGCCGAGGCCTCGCGGTCGTGTGGAACGACGGCGCGTATGGCGCCGAGGTGCATTTGTACGGGGTGATGGGACTGGCGCGCGGGCCGATGGAGATCCCCGAGGTCGACTTCGCCGGCCTCGCCCGCGCCGTCGGTGCCGAGGGCGTCGTCGTGCGGACCCTCGACGACCTCGACGCGCTCGCACACTGGCGGGAGCTGCCGGAGGACGAGCGCCCGTTCCTGCTGCTGGACCTGCGCGTGTCCGGCGCCGTCCGCGCGCCGTACCAGGAGGAGATCCTGCAGGTGAACCTGCGGCGCTGAGGCGCGAACCGTCAGGTGCGGGAGTCGGGGCGGCCCTCGAGGCCGGCCCGCCGACCGACCGCGAGCCAGCGTGTCGACGTCGACGGGCCGGGGTTGACACTCGTCCCGAAATCGATCGTTTCTGGCGCGACTGCGTGGACGCCTTATCCTCGGGCGAGTGGCTACGACACACGTGCGCGGACTGGGCCCGCTCTACCTCGCTGGGTTCACGACCGCGTTCGGTGCTCACGGTGTCGCCGCGGCGCTCGGAACCGAGACGGACAATATCGGCCTCACCTTCGCGACCCTCGGGTTGATTCTCGCGATCTACGACATCGCAGAGGTCATCCTCAAGCCCGTGTTCGGTGCGCTGAGCGACCGGGTCGGCGTGAAGCCGATCATCGTCGGCGGCCTGCTCGTGTTCGCCCTCTCATCCGCACTCGGCGCCTTCGCGACGACACCGATCCTGCTCGCTGCCGCGCGGCTCGGACAGGGTGCAGCAGCTGCGGCGTTCTCACCCGCGTCGTCATCGGCGGTGGCCCGCCTCGTCGGCCCGTCCCTCGCGGGCAGGTACTTCGGGAAGTACGGATCCTGGAAAGGCCTCGGCTACGCCGCGGGACCTCTGATCGGCGCCGGCCTCATCATGTGGGCAGGGCTGCCGGCACTATTTCTTTGTTTGGCCGTTCTCGCCCTCGCGGCCGCCGTCTGGACGGCCATCACGATGACACCCCTGCCGATCATCCCCAAGCAGCGGGCGACACTTCTCGAGCTTGTGAAGCAGTCGACGGCGCCCGTGTTCCTCAGTCCGGTCATCTTCTTGGCCACCGCGACGGCAACGCTCGGCGTCGCGGTCGGGTTCCTACCCCTCATCGGATCTCAGCTGGGCCTCGATCCGCTGATCAGCATGGGCGCGGTCACCGTCCTCGCGGTCGTCTCGGCCATCGTGCAGCCTCGCATCGGCCGGCTCCACGACGCGTCGCCCGGCCGATCGGCAACGATCATAAACCTCGGCGCCTTCCTGCTCGTCGTCGCGCTCGTCGTGGTCGCAGCAGCACCCTCACTCCCGACAATCCTCACCTCCGCGATCCTCGTGGGCCTCGGGGTGGGCGCAATCACCCCAGTCGGATTCGCTCGCCTCGCGTCCACCACGCCGTCTGAGCGGATGGGACGAACGATGGGGAGCGCCGAACTCGGGCGCGAGGTCGGAGATGCAGGGGGCCCCATCCTCGTCGGCATCGTCGCCGGAGCTGCGACGCTGCCTCTCGCGCTCGGCGTGATGGCGGGCGCCGCGGCGCTGGCCACTGCCGCCGGCAATGTCCTCTCGCGTCGAGCGAAGTGAAGCCGCAGCAACCGCCGCCTCAATAACGATCGTTTTCGGTTTGTAACGCCATCGATAAAACAGAACGGAGTTGTGTTTCAACGGCCGAATGATCGACGCCACCCGCACTGCATAGTCCTCATTCAGCGACGTTGTCGAATTGTGCTCGTGCTCGTTCGACGTCGGGCAGGTGCAATGTCGTCCATCGGAAAAGAGCGTCGATGAGGTCCTGGAGACCATGCCCGACTGGAGCGATGCGGTACTCGACCGCCATCGGTCGGGTGCTCACGACCACGCGGTTGACCATGCCGTTGCGCTCCAGTCGCCGAAGAGTGGCGGTCAGCGATTTCTGGCTGATGGCGGGGATCGCTCGGCGCAGCTCGTTGAAGCGCATTGCTCCGTGTTCGCAGAGTTGGTCGAGTACCTGGAGCGACCACTTATCGAGTAGCTGATCGAGCAACTCGCGGTGGTCTTCGGTGAGGGGAAGTGTGGGGTCAGTTACCTGCATGACACCTAGTTTCGTTGAAGTGTCCTTCTGATACCAGGTAGACAAGAGATATCTACAACGAGAGAGGACAAACATGACAGTGACAGCTTTCAGCCCCGATGGACTCATCCAGCCAGTTCCGTATCATCACGTCGCCATCAGCTCCGGAGCCCGTCAGGTTCACGTCGCCGGACAAATTGGCCGCGACCCGTCCGGCGGACAGCTGGATCCCGGAGACCTGACCGGGCAGGTCGAGCAGGCGCTGCGTAACACCGCCCGCGCCCTCGCGGGTGGCGGCGCGTCCTTCACCGACGTGGTTCGTCTGCGCTTCTTTGTCACCCAATGGCACCCTGACCGGATGGGAGCATTCATGGCGGGCGTCGAGAACGTAGCCGACGAGCTCGGACTCACGCTACCCGTGCCCCCAACTTCCCTCATCGGCGTCGAGATGCTGTTCGAACCCGATGTCCTCGTCGAGGTCGAGGCCTACGCTGTGCTCGACTGACAGGAAGTGCCAGTTTCGGTTAAAGCCGAAACTGGCACTTCAGCGAACCAGGCGTTCCGCTGTTCTCAGAGACGAAGGCGGCTTCGAGCGCGCCTGCGCGCGCGAGCGACACGAGCGCGACGACGGCCAGCGCGACCACGATCACCGCGACGAGCGACCAGACCACGTCGTAGCCGGACGGGAGCAGCGGGTTGACGATCACGTCCCCGAACCTACGCGGTCCGGTCACCGCGCGGCATCCCACCACTGCAGCGCGCGGAGCGCGAGGAAGGTGAGCCAGCGCGAGGGCTGCCCCTCGGGAGCGTCGACGTCGAACCAGCGGCGCCCTTCGAGGACGTGACCCTGGTGCCACGTCCCGTCGGGCTGCTGCGCGGCCCGCACCAGGTCGACGGCGTCCGAGAGTCGCTCGTCGGGGGCGACGCCGTCGTGCAGGGATGCCTCGCGGAAGTGGTCGAGGGCGGCGAGTGCGCTGTAACGGTGCCGGTTCGGGTAGACGAACTGCGTCACGAAGGGTCCGACGAGGTCGCCGGTCGACAGCCGGTACAGCAAGCGGCGCTCGAGCAGATACTCCTGACCGCGTCGGCGACTGTCGCGCAGGGCGGCGTCGCCCGTGAACTCCTCGTAAGCGAGCATGCCCCGCAGGGCGTTGAGGGTCGAGTGGAACGAGCTGCGGACGGAATCACCCTCCTCGGCCTCGCAGTTCCACCCGCCGTCGGCGAGCTGATGCTCGGGGAACCACTGCGCGAGCCGCGAGACGTCGGCGCCGAGCCAGGCCCCGGTCCCGAGCGTGAAGGCGTTGATGCAGACGTCGACCTCGCCGCCCCAGTACGGCAGGTCGTCGTATTCCCACCGGCTGTGGCGGTCGAGCTTGTCAGCGGTGTCCCCGAGGGCGGATGCCGGGACTCCCCACTCGCGCAGATCCTTCAGCGTCCAGGTCGTCGCCGTCCACGGCTGCCCCGGCATCTCCGATTCAGGGCTGCCGAAGAACCCGGCCGGGAAGTACGCGCCGCCCTCCCACTGTCCGTCCTCACCCTGCTGCGCGAGCAGGGCCGCGCCGTACCCCACCGTCGCGACACGGGCGCGCGTCGCCTGCCACACCTCGGCGGGCTCCCCCGCGAGGTCGCGCTCGACCTGCCATCGCAGCGACGGGTCGGAGTCGCGCAGCCAGTCGAGGATCCGGGGGTCGACGCTCATGTGCTCATCCTCCCGCGCGCCACCGACACCGGCCAGGGGTCAACGCTCAGGGCTCCCGCGGCGGTCAGCGCTCAGCGAGCATCTCGCCGTAGCCGTCCTCGAACGTCGGGTAGGCGAGCGGGCCGACGACCGCGCGCAGCAGCGCACCGTCGAGCACGGTGCCGCGCCGATCACCCGGTGCGCCGCGCGGCGGCACCGGCACACCGAGGCGTCCGGCAAGGAAGGTCACGACCTCGCCGAGCGTGGCGGGGCGCTCGTCCGCGCCGTGCAGCACGCGCGGCGGGGCGTCCGCGGCGAGCAGGGCAAGGATCGTCCGCACGACGTCGGTCTCGTGGATGCGGTTGGTCCGGCGCTCGTGGTCGACCGGCACGCCGCCCTGCACCTGGCGGATGAGGCGGTCGCGCCCGGGCCCGTAGATCCCCGCCGGCCGCAGGATGACCGCGTCCAGCAGGTCGACGGCGCGCACCTCTCCGTCGACGAGCTGCTGCGCGCGCGGACCCGCCGGGCGCGGCTCGTCGGCCTCGGTCAGGGGGCGGTCGTCGCCGTACCCCTCGAAGACGCGCGTCGACGACACCCACACCGTCCGCCCCGGCGCCACGGGGAGCGCCGCCGCGAGATGGCTCGCCGCCATAGCGAGGAAGTCGTCGTCCCCGGGCGGCAGTGTCACGACGACGGCGTCGACGGCCGGCAGCGGGCGTTCCAGCGGACGCGAAAGGTCGGCCGCGATGTGATGATGGTCGGGCTCGGATGCCGCCGACCGACGCAGTGTCCAGACCTCGCCGCCCGCGTCGCGCAGCGCGGCCGCGACACGCGAGCCGATCCGACCAGAACCGACCACGAGCGTGCGAGAGGGAGTCACCCCGTCATCCTCTCAAGCGAGCGGCGATGACGGGCGTGTAACAAAGCGACGCTCCGGGGCCCGCGGCATCCCTCCCCGCGCGAGAATGAGGGTCGGCACCCGCCCGATCGCGCGGCGTCGCCACCCGAACCCCCTCAACCGAGCCTGCTCGGCGCCTCCGGAGGCCCCTCATGTCCCGACGTCCCGCCCTGCGCACCGCACTCGCGGCATCCGCTGCCGCCCTCGCCCTGCTCCTCGGAGGCTGCGCGCCGAGCGCCGCGCCGAGCGCCTCGTCCTCATCGGATGCCGGCCCCTCCCCCGACGACTACGTCACCCCCGGCAAGCTCACGATCGCGACCGGCGAGACCGCGTACGAGCCGTACGTCATCGACGACGACCCGGAGTCCGGCGAGGGCTTCGAAGCCGCCGTCGCCTACGCCGTCGCCGACAAGCTCGGCTTCGCGAAGGACGACGTCGAGTGGGTGCGGACGAGCTTCGACGCGGCGATCGCTCCGGGGCCGAAGAGCTTCGACTTCAACGTCCAGCAGTACACGATCACCGACGAGCGCAAGCAGGGCGTGGACTTCTCGTCGCCCTACTACTCCGCCAGCCAGTCGCTGATCGCCCTCAAGGGCGGAAAGGCCGATGGCGTCACCGACCTCGCCGGACTGAAGGACATCACGATCGGCGCGATGGCGAACTCCACGAGCGCCCTCACCCTCGACGCGCTCGACCTCGGACTGGAGCCGAAGCTCTACAACTCGAACGAGGACGCCACCGCCGCCCTCAGCGCCGGCCAGGTCGACGCCGTCGTCCTCGACACCCCGACCGCCTACGTCGCGGTGAACTTCTACATCGAGAACTCGTTCTTCGTCGGCGAGCTGCCGAAGTCGGGCATCGAGGACCAGTGGGGCCTCCTCCTCGCGAAGGACTCGCCGCTGACCCCCGCCGTCAGCGCCGCGGTCGACGAGCTCCGCGAGGACGGCACCCTCGCCGACCTCGAGGAGAAATGGCTCTCGGGTCTGACCGAGGGCGTCACCGAGCTCCAGTGAGGGCGCGCTAGCGTCGATCCGTGACCACCCGCATCCCGAGCGAGCTCGAGCTCGACCGTCGCGCCTACCGGCGCGGCCGCGAACGGCGATCCGTGCTGATCGCCATCGCGTCGACCCTCGTCTTCGCCGTCGTCGTCTGGGCGACGGTGATCAACACCGAGGGCTGGTCGAAGGTCCAGCAGAGCTTCTTCGACCCCGCCGTCGCGTTGCAGGCGCTGCCCAAGGTATGGGACGGGTTCCTCGTCAACCTCACCGTCCTCGGCGTCTCGATCTTCACGGTCGGCGGCGTCGCGCTGGCGATCGCGTTGCTGCGGACGCTCCGCGGTCCGGTGTTCTTCCCGGTCAGGATGCTGGCGGCCGGCTACACCGACCTGTTCCGCGGCCTGCCGTTCATCATCGTCCTCTACCTGGTCGGGTTCGGTCTGCCGACGATCGTCGGTGAGCGGATCGACGAGCTGTTCCTCGGTGTGCTCGCGGTGACCCTCACCTACTCGTCGTACGTCGCCGAGGTGATCCGCGCGGGCATCGAGTCGGTGCACCCGTCGCAGCGCCTCGCCGCCCGCGCGCTCGGTCTCAGCCACGTGCAGACGCTCCGCCGCGTCGTGCTGCCGCAGGCCCTGCGCAAGATGACACCGGCGCTCATGAACGACTTCATCTCGATGCAGAAGGACGTGGGACTCATCTCGATCATCGCGGGGATCGACGCGATCGCCGGGGCGCGATCGGTGACCGCGACGACGTACAACTTCACGCCGTACGTCGTCGCCGGCATCCTGTTCATCCTGCTCGCGATCCCCACGATCCGCCTCGCGGACTGGTACACGGCGCGGCTGCGCGAGCGCGAGCAGACGGGATCGGTGCTGTGAGCGCGGTCCTGCGAGCCACCGGCATCCACAAGTCCTTCGGCGACCGCGAGGTGCTGAAGGGCGTCGACGTGTCACTCGCCGCGCACGAGGTCGTCGCCCTCATCGGCGCGAGCGGCTCGGGCAAGTCGACGCTGCTGCGCTGCCTCGGGCTGCTCGAACCGATCGACGACGGGCAGATCTTCCTCGGCGACGAGGACATCTCCGACCCGCGCGTCGACGGCAACCGCGTGCGGTCACGGCTCGGCGCGGTGTTCCAGAGCTTCAACCTCTTCCCGCACCTGTCCGTGATCGACAACGTGACGCTCGCCTCGCGCGTCGTGCACCGGGTGCCGCGGCGCGAGGCCGAGAGCCGCGCCCGCGAGCTGCTGGACCGCGTCGGCCTCGCCGACAAGGCGAAGGATCACCCCGACCGACTGTCGGGAGGTCAGCAGCAGCGCGTCGCCATCGCCCGCGCGATCGCGACCGACCCCGAGGTGCTGCTGCTCGACGAGATCACGTCCGCGCTCGACCCCGAGCTCGTCGGAGAGGTCCTGGAGCTCGTCCGCGATCTGGCGTCCGAGGGCGCGACGATCCTCATGGCGACGCACGAGATGGCGTTCGCCCGCGATGTCGCCGACCACGTCGTCTTCCTCGACGCCGGCACGATCGTGGAGCAGGGCCCGCCGTCGGAGGTGCTGCGGCATCCCCGCGAGGAGCGCACCCGCGCCTTCCTCGCCCGCTTCACCGCCTGAGGCCCCGCGCGGGTCACTCCCCAGTCACGACACGCCGCGCACCCCCGCAGTTTGCGACAGGCGAGCGGCGTCGGGCACCACCCCCACGGCTCCCCTGTGACAACACGCCGCCCGCCGCCGCAGATTGCGACAGGCGAGCGGCGTCGGGCACCACCCCCACGGCTCCCCTGTCACAACACGCCGCCCGCCGCCGCAGATTGCGACAGGCGAGCGGCTTCCGAAGACGTGAACGAGGGATGCCGGGCGACACCCGGCATCCCTCGTTCACGGCGAGTGCGTCAGGCGCGCAGGCCCGCCGCGCGCTCGGCGACCTCGACGACGTTCGTCATGAGGAGCGCGACGGTCATGGGGCCGACGCCGCCGGGGTTCGGCGAGAGCCAGCCGGCGACCTCAGCGACGTCCGGGTGCACGTCGCCGTAGACGCGGCTCTTGCCGGTCTCGGGGTCGTCCTCGCGGGTGACGCCGACGTCGAGCACCGCCGCGCCGGGCTTCACGTGCTCGGCGGTGACGATGTGCTTCACACCGGCTGCGGCCACGATGACGTCGGCCTCGCTCAGGTGCGCGCCGAGGTCGGTCGTGCCGGTGTGGGTGAGCGTCACGGTCGCGTTGTACTCGCGGCGCGTGAGCAGCAGACCGATCGACCGGCCGATCGTGACACCGCGGCCGACGACGACGACGTGCTTGCCCGCCAGGTCGTAACCGTTGCGCACCAGCAGCTCGATGACGCCCCGCGGCGTGCACGGCAGCGGCGAGGTGATCGGGGTGTTGACGTTGAGCACCAGGCGGCCGAGGTTCGTCGGGTGGAGGCCGTCGGCATCCTTCTCCGGGTCGATGCGCTCGAGGATCCGGTCGGTGTCGAGGTGCTTCGGCAGGGGCAGCTGCACGATGTAGCCGTGGCACGCGGGGTCGGCGTTGAGCTCGTCGATCAGCGCCTCGACCTGCTCCTGCGTCGCGTCGGCGGGAAGCTCCCGCTGGATCGAGTTCATCCCGATCGCTTCGGACTGCCGGTGCTTCATCCCCACGTAGAGCTGGGATGCCGGGTCCGCCCCCACGAGCACGGTGGCGATCCCGGGCGTCACACCGTGCTCCTTGAGCACGGCCACTCGCTCCGCCAGCTCGGTCTTGATCGCGGCCGAAGCCGCCTTGCCGTCGAGGACCGCCGCGGTCATCGTGTCTCCTGTCGTCGCCCCTCGACCGCGAGACTGCACCGGGAGCTCGAGACTGCGGTCCAAGACCGCTGTCTCGAGGCGTGCGTGCAGTCTCGCGGGCGGAGGAGGGGCCGGATGCCGGAGGTCACTGCTGCAGGCCCGGGTACAGCGGGAACGCGTCGGCGAGCGTCGCGACGCGCGCGCGGAGCGCCTCGAGGTCGGCGCCGGGCTGCAGAGCCAGGGCGATGACGTCGGCGACTTCGGTGAACTCGGCGTCGCCGAAGCCGCGGGTCGCGAGCGCCGGGGTGCCGATGCGGAGCCCCGACGTGACCATCGGCGGGCGCGGGTCGTTCGGGACCGCGTTGCGGTTGACGGTGATCCGGATCTCGTGCAGCAGGTCCTCGGCCTGCTTGCCGTCGATCGCCGCGGCGCGCAGGTCCACGAGGACGAGGTGCACGTCGGTGCCGCCGGAGCGGACCGAGATGCCGGCATCCTTCACGTCCTGCTGCGAGAGCCGGTCGGCGAGGATCGCCGCGCCCGAGACGGTGCGCTGCTGGCGCTCCTTGAAGGCGTCGGATGCCGCGAGCTTGAACGCGGTCGCCTTGGCGGCGATGACGTGCATGAGCGGGCCGCCCTGCTGACCCGGGAAGACGGCCGAGTTGATCTTCTTCGCGATGTCGGCGTCGTTCGTGAGGATGAAGCCCGACCGGGGGCCGCCGATCGTCTTGTGCACGGTCGACGAGACGACGTGCGCGTGCGGCACGGGCGAGGGGTGCAGGCCGGCCGCGACGAGACCGGCGAAGTGCGCCATGTCGACCCAGAGGAGTGCCCCGACCTCGTCGGCGATCGCGCGGAACGCGGCGAAGTCGAGCTGACGCGGGTAGGCGGACCAGCCGGCGATGATGACCTTCGGCTTGTGCTCGAGGGCGAGACGCCGCACCTCGTCCATGTCGACGAGCGAGGTCTCGGCGTCGACGCCGTACGCGACGATGTTGTAGAGACGGCCCGAGAAGTTGATCTTCATGCCGTGGGTCAGGTGGCCGCCGTGGTCGAGCGAGAGGCCGAGCAGCGTGTCGCCGGGGCGGGCGATCGCGTGCAGCACGGCGGCGTTGGCGGATGCGCCCGAGTGCGGCTGGACGTTGGCGAACTCGGCGCCGAACAGCGCCTTGGCGCGCTCGATGGCGAGCTCCTCGGCGACGTCGACGACCTCGCAGCCGCCGTAGTAGCGGCGACCGGGGTAGCCCTCGGCGTACTTGTTGGTGAGGACGGAGCCCTGCGACTGCAGCACCGAGACGGGAACGAAGTTCTCGGAGGCGATCATCTCGAGGAACCCGCGCTGGCGGTCGAGCTCGCGCTCGAGCACATCGGCGATCTCAGGATCGACCTCGGAGAGGGGGGCGTTGAACAGCGAATCGGTCATGACGATCTCCTGACGACGGCTTTCGGGATGAGGAATCTCGCATCGGCCCAGGCGCGCGGTCGAATGCCGTGTCAATCGCTCCCCGGTGGTAGCCCACCTCAACGCCAGTCGCGACTCTGCGAGCATAACGGATGCCGCCGCTGCTAGGCTGGCCCGATCGGTTTTGTTAGGACACCTTACAGAACGGTGGTGGCGGTGCTCCCCCTCCCCCTCGTGCCCCTTCCCGCAGACGTCGCCGTCGCGGACGGCGCCCCATTCGCGCTGACGGGGGCGGCGGTGACGGGCGATCCGGATGCCGCCGCGCACCTACGCGCGCTCGTCCGGACCCGCACGGGACTCGACCTCGGCACGGGCGACGGCATCGCACTGGCGGTCGACGGGTCGGGCCCGGCGGAGTCGTACCGGCTCGAGGCGTCGACCACCGGCATCCGGATCACCGGAGCGGATGCCGCGGGCCTCTTCTACGGCGTGCAGACCCTCGTCCAGCTGGTCGGACGCGACGGCGGCGCGTGGGTCGTCCCCGCCGTGCGGATCGTCGACAGCCCGCGGTTCGCGTACCGCGGCGTCATGCTCGACGTCGCACGGTACTTCCACGACCTCGACACCGTGCGGGCGTACATCGACCGTGCGGCATCCCTCAAGCTCAACGTCCTGCACCTGCACCTGTCGGACGATCAGGGCTGGCGGCTCGAGCTGCGCTCGCGCCCCGAGCTCGCCGCGGAGGCGTCGGCCACCGCCGTCGGCGGCGCCCCCGGCGGGTACTACACGCAGGACGACTACCGCGCGATCGTCGCGTATGCAGCATCCCGGCACATGACGGTCGTGCCCGAGTTCGACATGCCCGGCCACACGCACGCCGTCGGGCTCGCGTACCCCGACCTCGCGGAGCCCCCGGCCGTCGAGGTCATCACCGAGGGGTCGACGCCGGTCGCCGGCGCGCCCTACACCGGGATCGGCGTCGGGTTCTCGTCGCTGCGCATCGGCGAGGAGGCAACGGATGCCTTCGTGCGCGACGTGTTCGCCGAGCTCGCCGACCTCACCCCCGGCCCGTGGCTGCACTTCGGCGGCGACGAGTCGCTCGGCACGACGCCCGAGGACTTCGCCGGTTTCGTCGCGTCCGCGAGCGCCGCGATCACGGCGCTCGGCAAGACCCCAGTCGCCTGGCACGAGGCCGGCGCCGCGGCAGGTCTCGCGCCCGGCACGGTCGGTCAGTTCTGGGGCTTCGTCTCGCCGATGGATGCCGCGGCCCGGCACGCGCGCGCGTTCGCCGAGCGGGGCGGCCGGCTCATCCTGTCGCCCGCCGACGCGGTCTACCTCGACATGAAGCCCATCGCAGACTCCCCGCTGGGGCTCACCTGGGCGAACGGTCCGACGAGCCTCGCCCGCGCGTACGACTGGGAGCCGACCCGTGTCGTGGACGGTGTCGACGAGGCGGCGATCCTCGGCGTCGAGGCGCCCCTGTGGACCGAGACCGTCGCGACCCTCGAGGACATCGACGCCCTCGCGTTCCCCCGCATCGCGGCCGCGGCGGAGATCGCCTGGTCGCCCGCGTCGGGCGCGGAGCGCTCGTGGGAGTCGTTCCGCAGCCGCGTCGGCGGTCTCGGACCGCTGTGGACGACCCTCGGCATCCGCTTCCCCGCCCTCGAGGAGGTCCCGTGGACGACCTGAGCCGCATCGTCCACTCGGTCCGACTCGTCGACGGCGGCACCGAGACCCCGGACGCGTGGATCCACGTCGTGGCCGGCCGGGTCGCGGCATCCGGCACAGGTGACGCCTGGCGCGGGCTCGACGCGGTCGAGGTCGTCGACGCGCGGGAGGTCGCCGGCGACGCGGCGCTGCTCACGCCCGGCTTCATCGACCTGCACGGCCACGGCGGCGGCGGCCGGGCGCACGAGGAGGGGCGCGACGCGATCCTCGCGGCCCGCGCGCTGCACCTCGCCCACGGCACGACCCGCGCCGTCGTCTCGCTCGTCGCCGGCTCTCCGGCGGATCTGCAGACCCGCCTCGGTGTCATCGCGGATCTGGCGGGGACGGATGCCTCGGTCCTCGGCGCGCACCTGGAGGGACCGTTCCTCGACCCGGGTCACCACGGCGCGCACGACCCCGCGCTGCTCGTCGACCCGACACCCGATGCGATCGAGGCGCTGATCGCCGCCGCGCGCGGCTCGCTCGTGCAGGTGACCCTCGCCCCCGAGCTGCCCGGCGGACGCGACGCGATCGCACGCCTCACCCGCGCCGGGGTCGTCGTCGCGGTGGGACACACCTCCGCCGACGCCGACCTCGCCCGCGACGCGTTCGAGGCGGGCGCCACGCTGCTCACGCATGCGTTCAACGCGATGCCCGGCCTGCACCATCGCGCCCCGGGCCCGGTGGCCGCGGCGACCGGCGACCCGCGTGTGACGATCGAGGTCATCGCCGACGGCGTGCACGTGCACCCCGACGTCATCCGCATCCTCTTCGCCGCCGCCCCCGGCCGCATCGCGCTCGTGACCGACGCGATGGCCGCCGCGGGGGCGACTGACGGGATCTACCGCCTGGGATCGCTGTCCGTCACGGTGCAGGCGGGCGTCGCGCGTCTCGCGGACGGCACGATCGCGGGGTCGACGCTCACGCAGGACGCCGCTCTGCGCACCGCCGTCGCGGCGGGGGTCGCGCTGCCGGACGCGGTCACGGCCCTGACCTCGACGCCGGCGCGCACGATCGGCCGGCCCGAGCTCGGCTCGCTCGCCGTCGGCGCCGTCGCCGACGCGGTGCTGCTCGACGCCGGTCTGCAGGTGCGGCGGGTCTTCACCGGCACGGTCTGACGCGGCATCCGCTCGGCGCGGGGTTCGCGTCGTCGTCCCGGATCAGGCACCCGTGGGCCGTTTGGACCGTGAGCGACTCGCCGGGACTGAATTCGGTACCGCGGCCCGCCTCAGACCCCGGTCACCGCGGTCGCGCCCGCCAGGAGCGCCGGGCGCCTGGGTGTTGCCCACCTCGACGATCTCGGGCGCATCGTTGGACGACAGCGCGGCGTCGTACCCTTCGGCGGTGTCGGCCCAGGTCTTCTCCTCGAATCGTGATGGTCCACCCGTCTTTCTGCTCCTCGAGGGTCTTCTCGAGGTCGTCGCGCGTCCTGGGGGGTATCGGTGCCGGCGAGCCAGACGGTCAGGTCGGCCGATTCGGCGCTTTCAGGACACGCCGAGACGGCCGGACAGGACCATGACGGCCGCACCGCGCAGGACGATGTCCTCGCTGTGGGTCGACATGCGCACCTGGAGCCCGTCGTGGAACGTGGCGAGGGTCCGGGTGCGTACGGTCTCGGCGGCAGCCTCGGCGAGGGTGCCGCCGAGCAGGTCGGCGGGGCCGGAGAGGGCGATCTCCGACAGATCGAGAGCGCCGACGATCGGCGCGAGGGCGATGCCGAGGCGCTCGCCGGCGTCGCGGAGCACCCCCTGCGGGTCGTCCGCGGCGGCGAGCCGCTCGGTGAGGGCGGGGACCGCGAGCCAGGCCTCGAGGCATCCGATCTTGCCGCAGGCGCACGCGGGGCCGCCGTCGGTGCCGACCGTCACGTGGCCGATCTCGCCCGCGGCGAAGCGGGCGCCGGCGAGCGGCTCGCCGCCGGTGAGGAGCCCCGCACCGACACCGCGGCCGACCCGGACGAGGATGACGTCGTCGCCCGCTCCCCCGAACGTGTGCTCGGCGAGGACGGCCGCGTTCGCGTCGTTGGCGACGAGGACGGGGAGACCGAGCTCGGCCTCCAGCTGCCCGGCGAGATCGACGTCCGTCCACCCGAATCCGGGCGCCGCGAGCACGACGCCGCGGTCGTCGACGACACCGGGCGTGCCGACGCCGAGGCCGAGCACCGGCGCGTGCGCGTCGGCGATGACGTCGCGCGCGAGGCGGACGATCGCGGCAAAGACGTCGCTGCGGTCGGCGGGTACGTCGACGGCGTGCCGGGCGACGATCTCGCCGTCGAGGGTGAGCACGGCGCCGGCGAACTGCTCGCTGCCCGACAGGTCGAGCCCGGCGATGCGGTGGCCGTCGCGGTCGATGTCGACGAGGATCGCCGGTTTTCCGGGACCGGATGCCTCGCGCACCCCCTGCTCGATCACGTAGCCGTCGTCGATGAGGCCGACGACGAGGTCCGAGATCGTGACGCGGGTGAGGCCCGTCTCGCGGGCGAGGTCGGCGCGGCTCATGGCGCCCTGCGTGAAGAGCGCCTGGAGCACGAGCGCGCGGTTGTGGGCGCGGGCGTGCTCGGGCAGGATCTTGCCGGCGGTGCGGCGGCTGCGGGTCGCGGGGGCGGGTCGCGTCGGGGTCGACATGTTTGTTAGTAGACCTTACGAATAGGGTCGCTACAAGATGCCCGACCCTGTTTGCGAGCAGTCTTAACAAACTCGTTACACTTCCCCGCCCGCGTAGGATCGAACCATGTCCGAGCTCCCCCACGTCCGGCCCGAACGACCCGCGGAGCCCGCCCCCGCCGCGACCACCCCGGCACGTCTCTCCGGACTCGACCTCCTCAGCTTCCTGTGCGCGATGTTCGCCGTCGTGTCGCTCGCCATCTGGGGTTTCACGGCGTGGGACGCCCCGTGGAACGTCGTCCTCGGCATCGCGACCCCGCTCGCCACCCTCATCGTCTGGGGCCTGTTCGCCTCACCGCGCGCCGTGGTCCGGGTCCACCCGTTCGTGCGCGGGCTCGTCGAACTGCTCATCTACCTGTCGGCGACGATCGCGTGGTGGAGCGCCGGTCAGGCCTGGATCGGCCTGGGCTTCGCGCTCGTCGCCGTCGTCGTCGGCGTCCTGGCGGGTCGTCGACGGCTGTCGTGACCGACGTCGTCGACCGCCTCCGCGACGCGCTCGGCGAGCGCGTCGACACGAGCGAGGCCGCCCTCGAAGACGCCCGCGCCGACAAGTCAGGACACCGCGCGTCGGGACGACCGCTCGCCCTCGTGCGGGCGGCATCCGTCGCGGACGTGCAGACCACGATGCGGATCGTATCCGCCACGGGCACGCCGGTCGTCACCCGCGGCGCCGGCACGGGCCTCGCCGGCGGCGCGAACACCGGCTCGGGCGAGATCGCCCTGTCGCTGCGCGGCATGGACCGCATCCTCGAGGTGCGGCCCGACGACCTCCTCGCCGTCGTCGAACCCGGCATCCTCAATGCGGATCTCGGCCGCGCCCTCGCTCCCCACGGCCTGTGGTGGGCGCCCGACCCCGCCAGCCGCGAGATCTCCACGGTCGGCGGGAACATCGCCACGGGGGCGGGCGGACTGCTCTGCGCGAAGTACGGCGTCGTCCGCGACGCGGTGCTCGCGCTCGACGTGGTCCTCGCCGACGGGCGCCTCATCTCGACCGGCCACCGCAGCGTGAAGGGTGTGACCGGCTACGACCTGACCGCGCTGATGATCGGCTCGGAGGGCACGCTCGGGGTCGTCGTTGGTGCGACGCTCAAGCTCCGACGGCTCGTGCCGGGGCAGTCCCGCACCCTGACCGCGCAGTTCGCCGATGTGCGCGCCGCTGCCGCGGGTGCTGCCGCCGTGACCGCCGCCGGGGTGCAGCCCGCGATCATGGAGCTGATGGATGCCGTGAGCCTGGCGGCCGCGCACGCGCTGCTCCGGCTGCCGAGCCCCACACCGGGTGCGACGCAGCTCACGCTCCAGACCGACGGCATCGCCGCCGGCGCGGAACAGGCGGAGATCGCCGAGATCCTCACCGCCGCGGGCGGCGCGGTGCGCCTGGCCACCGACGACGCCGAAGCGGCGCAGCTGTGGGCGGTGCGCCGGGCGATGCACCCCGCGATGGAGAGCCTCGGGACGGCGCTCATCGAAGACGTGTCGGTGCCGCGCAGCGCCCTTCCGGCGATGTTCGACGAGATCGCGCGCATCGAGGCGGAGTTCGGCCTCACGATCCCGACCGTCTGCCACGCCGGCGACGGCAATCTGCACCCCAACTTCATCTTCGACGGCGACGAGGTTCCCGAGCGCGTCTGGCAGGCCGCCGACGCGCTCTTCCGCGCCGCGCTCGCCCTCGGGGGCACCCTCACCGGGGAGCACGGGATCGGCGTCCTCAAGAGCCGGTGGCTCGCCGACGAGATCGGCGACGATCAGTGGGCGTTGCAGCGCGGCATCAAGGCCGTGTTCGATCCGGCCGGCATCCTCAATCCGGGCAAGGTGTTCGCCGCTCAGCCGTGACGCGCGGTCGCGCCGGCCGCCGCGGTCGTCTCGCGTGGCACGGCGGGACTCGTCGTCACCGCCAGCACCATGGAGACGATGCCGACGACACCCGGGATGGTCGCGGGCAGCACCCCGACGGGTCCGCCCGCCCCCGGTCCACCGTTCCCTCAGGGCGATCGTGGCAGTCTCGAACGGTCCCGTCCTCGAGGAGGTCCGCTGTGCCCGCATCCCGCTTCGTCCGCACGACCGGTGCGCTGGTCGTGGCCGGCCTCGTCGCGCTGGGCGGCGCCGCGTGCTCGTCGTCGTCGCACCCCGCACCGGACGGCCAGAGCGTCGCCGCCGCGTGCGCGACCCTCGCCGACACGGTCGAGCAGGCGATGACGGCGTTCACCGAGGCGAATGCCGCCGACCCGGCCGCCGCGGCGCAGGCGACCGCCGATGTGCGCGACGACCTCGCCGCCGCGGTGACGTCGATCGGCAACGCACGCATCGAGGCCGTCGCGGCCGATCTGCGGGCGGGGTTCGACGTCCTCGCCGAGGCGACTGCCGCGGCCTCGGCGGGCGACATCGCCGGCGCGACGGGTCTCGCCGACGCCACCGATCGCATCCGCACCGGCCTCGCCGAATATCACGATCTGTGCAGCGGATGATCGGTGATCCGCCCTCGTCACGTACCATTTCCTGAAGCGACATTCGCCTGACGACGAGACCCCGGATCCCCGCGGCGTCCGGAACGCCGGGCCGCAGCTCGGGGGAGACCGATGTCGGAGATCATCACACGCCAGGACACCGACGACACGCCCGCCTCGGGCGAGCACCTCGACGTGCGCTGGGCTCCCGCCGAGCCCGCGCCGCGCCCCCGTCGCCTCTGGCTGAAGATCGGTCTGCCCGCCGCCGCGGTCGTGGCGGCCGCGACGGTCTGCTCCCTCGTGCTGATCGCTCCCGGCACGACCGCCGCCGGCGTCCCCGTCGGCGGACAGACGGTGGGCATGGCCGCCGACTCCATCTCTTCCCGGCTCTCCTCGATCCAGGTCTCCCTGGGCGACGGCGGCCCGACGGTGTCCGCCGCCGACCTCGGCGCGACCGTCGACGCATCCGCCCTCGCCGACGAGGCCTTCGCGGGCAGCCCCCTCTGGAACGTCTCGGCATGGTTCGCCGAGTACGGCACGCCGACGGTCACCCTGAACGCCGAGCGCGCCGCGACGACGCTGCGCGCCGCGCTCCCCGACGCGTACGTGGATCCCACTCCCGCCGCGGTGTCCTTCCAGGACGGCGCCTACGTCAGCACGCCCGCCGTCGACGGCACGGGCATCTCGCTCGCCGCCGTCAGCGACGCCCTCGGATCCGCTCTCGCGTCGGGCGCCTCCACGGCGACGGTCGACGCGACTCCCGAAGCCGTCCCCGCCACCGTGACGACCGCCGCCGCCGAGTCCGCCGTCGAGCGCCTCAACGGCATGATCGCCGAGGCCGGTTTCTACGCGGGCGACGATCGCGCCGTTCCCGTCCCCGCCGCGGAGCTCGCCTCGTGGCTGAACGTCGAGACCGACGCCTCCGGCGCCTTCACGATCACCGTCGACGCCGCCGCGATCCAGCTCGCCGTCGACAAGCTCCTCGAGGTCGTCAACCAGGACCCGATCACGGCTCAGGTGCTCGCGAACGAGGCCGGTGAGGTCCTGACCACGATCGTCGAAGGCCAGGACGGGCGCGTGCTGGGCGACACGTCCGGCGTCGCGCGCGATTTCGCCGACCAGCTCGCGACGGGCGATGCGTCGTACGCGCTGCCGGTCGACGTCACGCCGCGGGAGACCGTCAGCACGGTGCGTCTGGCCGAGGTCGACCTGGGCGAGCAGCGCCTGTACCTGAAGGAGAACGGCAAGGTCGTCGACACCTGGCTCATCTCGAGCGGCCGCGACGGCGCGGTGACCTTCACGGGCCACTACTCCATCGGCTGGCGCACCCCCCTGCAGGACATGACCGGCACTTCCCGCGACACCGGGACGAAGTACACGCAGCCCGACGTGCCGTGGGTGATGTACTTCAATGGCAACCAGGCCTTCCACGGCGCCTACTGGCACAACAACTTCGGCAACCAGATGAGCGCCGGCTGCGTGAACATGCCGCCCGCCCTCGCGAAGAAGCTCTACGACTGGATGCCCGACGGCGGCGACGTCTGGATCCACTCCTGAGCGTCATCTGACGACCCGCATCCGTCGTCCCCGTGCGACGGGCTGCGATCACGGTTAGCCTGTGCTCATGGCTGACCTCCGCGTGGAAGAACTGTCGGCGTCGACGATCGTCGCCGTGAACACCCTCTCGCTCAAGCCGGGCCAGGAACGCTTCATCGCGCCCGAGAGCTACGCGATCGCCGCAACGGTGGTCGACCCCGCCACCTCGTGGCAGCGTGTGATCCTCGACGGTGACGAGGTGGTCGGCTTCGTGAGCGCCGGCTTCGACGCCGACGCCCCGCACGAGCACTTCCGCTCGGTGCTGTGGCGGATCAACGTGGATGCCGACGACCAGGGTCGCGGCGTCGGGCGCTACGCCGTCGAGCAGCTCATGAACGAGGCCCGCGCGCGCGGGTTCGATCACGTGAACGTCATCTATGAAGCCGGTGAGGGCGGGCCCGACGCGTTCTTCCGCCGCGTCGGCTTCACCCCCGTGGACGAGACCGAGTACGGCGAGGTCGTCGCGCAGATCCGGCTCTGACGCTCCCCCGAACGCACGGATGCCCCGGCCCGCTCTCGCGGCCGGGGCATCCGTTTGTGCGGATCAGAGTCCGTCGATGATGCCGTTCAGCGTCGCGGAGGGCCGCATGACCTTCTCCACCCGCGCCGGGTCGGGACGGTAGTAGCCGCCGATCTCGGCGGGCGAGCCC
This sequence comes from Microbacterium sp. CnD16-F, assembly GCF_024124465.1. NCBI lineage: Bacteria > Bacillati > Actinomycetota > Actinomycetes > Micrococcales > Microbacteriaceae > Microbacterium > Microbacterium sp. CnD16-F. The sequence continues at coordinate 18,242 of NZ_JAMXSA010000012.1, read as the reverse complement.
TGCACGGCGACCAGCTCGGCGACGATGGTCTCCTCGCCGGCGGTCAGCGCTTCGGCGACCGGGGCGAACGCCGCCGCGAGCTCGGCGTCGACGGTCTGGCGCGCCAGCTCCTGCGCCCAGTAAGTCGCGAGGTAGTAGTGGCTGCCGCGGTTGTCGATCGTGCCGAGGGCACGGCCCGGCGACTTGTCCTCTTCGAGGAAGGTCCCGGTCGCGGCGTCGAGCGTGTCGGCGAGGACCTTCGCGTGCGGGTTGCCGGTGTAGTCGGCGAGGTGCTCGAAGGATGCCGCCAGCGCGAAGAACTCGCCGAGCGAGTCCCACCGCAGGTAGTTCTCCGCGACCAGCTGCTGCACGTGCTTGGGGGCGGAGCCGCCCGCGCCGGTCTCGAACAGTCCGCCGCCGGCCAGCAGCGGGACGATCGAGAGCATCTTGGCGCTCGTGCCGACCTCGAGGATCGGGAAGAGGTCGGTGAGGTAGTCGCGCAGGACGTTGCCCGTGACCGAGATCGTGTCCTCGCCGCGGCGGATGCGCTCGAGCGAGTAGCGGGTCGCATCGGCCGGGGCGAGGATCTCGATCGTGAGTCCGTCGGTGTCGTGCTCGGCGAGGTAGGTCTTCACCTTCGCGATGAGGTTCGCGTCGTGGGCGCGGTTCTCGTCGAGCCAGAAGACGGCGGGCGCACCCGTCGCACGCGCACGGGTGACGGCGAGCTTCACCCAGTCGCGGATGGCGACGTCCTTGGTCTGCGTCGCGCGCCAGATGTCACCGGGCTGGACGGCGTGGGAGAGGAGGACCTCGCCCGCCCCGTTCACGACCTCGACGGTGCCGGCCGCGGCGATCTCGAACGTCTTGTCGTGCGAGCCGTACTCCTCGGCGGCCTGCGCCATGAGGCCGACGTTCGGCACGGAGCCGATCGTGGCCGGGTCGAGCGGACCGTTGGCGATGACGTCGTCGATCGTCGCCTGGTAGACGCCGGCGTACGAGGAGTCGGGGATGACGGCGATGGTGTCGTCCTCGCCGCCGTCGGCGCCCCACAGCTTGCCGCCGTTGCGGATGAGCGCCGGCATCGAGGCATCCACGATCACGTCGGAGGGGACGTGCAGGTTCGTGATGCCCTTGTCGGAGTTGACGTACGAAAGGCGCGGGCCGTCGGCGATGGCCGCCTCGAACGCCGCGCGGATCTCGTCGCCGCCCTCGACGCCACCGAGACCGGCGAGGATCGCGCCGAGGCCGTCGTTCGGGGTGAGTCCGGCAGCCGCCAGCGTGTCGCCGAAGCGCGAGAAGACGTCGGTGAAGAACGCGCGCACGACGTGGCCGAAGATGATCGGGTCGCTGACCTTCATCATCGTGGCCTTCAGGTGCACGGAGTACAGCACGTCGTCGGCCGCCGCCTGGGCGATCGTGTCGGCGAGGAAGGCGTCGAGGGCCTTCGCCGAGAGGAACGTCGCGTCGACGACCTCACCGGGCAGGACCTTCAGACCCGACTTCAGCTCGGTGACGGAGCCGTCCTCCCCCGTGAAACGGATCGTGAGGACGTCGTCGTTCTCGATGACCGTCGAGGTCTCGTTGGACTTGAAGTCGTCGTGGCCGAGCGTCGCGACGCGCGTCTTCGACCCCTCCGCGAACGCCTTGTTGCGGTGCGGGTGCTTGCGCGCGTAGTTCTTGACCGACAGCGGCGCACGGCGGTCGCTGTTGCCCTCGCGCAGGACCGGGTTCACCGCGGAGCCCTTGATGCGGTCGTAGCGGGCGCGGACGTCCTTCTCGGCGACATCCTTGGGCTCGTCCGGGTAGTCCGGGATGTCGTAGCCCTGGGACTGGAGCTCGGCGATGGCCGCCTTCAACTGCGGGATGGATGCCGAGATGTTCGGCAGCTTGATGATGTTGGCGTCGGGGAGCGTCGCGAGACCGCCGAGCTCGGCGAGCGCGTCGCCGACCTGCTGCTCGGGGGTGAGGTTCTGGGGGAAGGCGGCGAGGATGCGGCCCGCGAGCGAGATGTCGCGCGTCTCGATGCCGACGCCCGCCTTTCCGGCGAACGCTTCGACGATCGGCAGGAAGGACGCCGTCGCCAGCGCGGGAGCCTCGTCGGTGTAGGTGTAGATGATGGTGGAATCGGGCACGTGTCGTCTCCAAGAAAAGGGCGTCGCGGATCGGTCTCAGCGTATCGCACCGCCCCCGTTTCTCTCGATGTCGAGATATCTCGGCGGGCGCGGAAGACACCTGCGTGCGCGGCCGGATGACCGCTAGGGTGAGCGCGTGCCGCGCTTCGATCTGCCTCTGTCCGACCTCCGCGACTACCGTCCCGAGGTCCGCGTCCCCGCGGACTTCGACGCCTTCTGGGCGACCACGATCGCGGGTGCTCGCGAGGCGGGCGGGGCGCCCGTCGTCACTCCCGTGACGACGCCGCTGCGCGGAATCGAGGCGTTCGACGTCACGTTCCCCGGGTTCGCGGGCGACCCGGTCAAGGGCTGGCTGCTCCTGCCCGCTCACCGTGACGGGGCGCTGCCCGCCGTCGTCGAGTTCAACGGCTACGGCGGCGGACGCGGGCTCCCCGTCGAGCGGCTCGGGTGGGCGGCATCCGGGTACGCGCACTTCTTCATGGACACGCGCGGCCAGGGCAGCGCATGGGGGGCGGGCGGCGCGACGCCCGATCCGCACGGCTCGGGCCCCGCCTTCCCCGGCTTCATGACGCGGGGCATCGACGACCCCGAGACCTACTACTACCGGCGCGTATTCACCGACGCGGTGCGTGCGATCGACGCGGTCCGCACCCTTCCCGAGGTGGATGCCTCCCGCGTCGCCGTGACCGGGGGCAGCCAAGGCGGCGGCATCGCGATCGCCGCGGCCGCACTGAGCGACGGGCTCGTCGCCGCCATGCCCGACGTGCCGTTCCTCTGCCACTTCGAGCGCGCCGTGGGCATGACCGGCCGCGACCCGTACGAGGAGGTCGCGCGGTACCTCGCCGTGCACCGCGGCGCCGAGGAACGCGTCTTCGAGACCCTGTCGTACTTCGACGGGGTGAGCTTCGCCGCACGGGCGGATGCGGCATCCCTCTTCTCCGTCGCGCTCCTCGACCCGATCTGCCCGCCGTCGACGGTGTTCGCCGCGTTCAACGCGTGGGCGGGGGCGGACAAGGAGATCGAGGTGTTCCCCTTCAACGAGCACGAGGGCGGTCAGGCGCACCAGTGGCTGCGGCAGGCGGAGTTCCTCGCCGCGCGGGTCTGACCGGGATCAGTCGAACGGAGGCCGCTCGCCGGTCCCCCGCTCGATGATCCACGTCGGCAGGGTGATCTGGCGGACGAACCCCGACGGGTCGCCGATGCGCTCCATCGCGAGCGTCGCCGCGCGACGCCCCAGCTCGAGCGGGTCGTAGGAGATGACGGACACCCCCAGGACGTCGGCGGTGTCGAAGTCGTCGAAGCCGATCAGGGCTGTCCGCTGGTCGTCCCGTGCGCGCAGCGCGCGGAGGGCGCCGACCGTCACGCGGTTGTTCCCCGCGATGATGGCGGTCGGCACGGCGTCGCCCCGCCAGAGCCGTTGCACCAGGTCGACGGGAGAGATCTCGAGGTCGTCGCCGAGCATCTCCCACGGGGTCGGATCGACACCCGCCTCGGCCATGGCCTGCCGGTAACCGGCGAGTCGCTCCGATTGCGTCCAGACGGATGCCGGGTTGCAGACGTACGCGATGCGGCGATGGCCGAGCGCGGTCAGCCTGCGCGTCGCGTCGAGGACGGCGGTGCGATTGTCGAGCACGATCGCGTCCGCCGCGAGGTTGCGGGCGGGACGGTCGATCGCGATCACGGGCGTGCCCAGCTGTCGCTCACCCTCGAGGTAGGACTGGTCCTCGCCGACGGGGATGAGCAGCAGAGCCCCGACGCGCTGGGCCAGGAGCGCATCGGCGACACGCCCCTCGCCCTCCTCGGTGTCGTCGGTGGTCGCCACGACGAGACTGAACCCGTGGGACGAGAGCTCCTTCTCGATCCCCGCGGCGACCTTGTAGTAGAACGGGTTGCTCAGCTCGCCGATGATGAAGCCGACCGTGCGGCTGCCTCCGCGTCGGAGCCCCTGGGCGAGGCTGTTCGGTCGGAACCGCAACCGCTTGGCCGCCGTGAGCACGCGCTCGACCGTCTGCGGCGAGACCAGCTCGCGCTGTGCGAACACCCGGGACACCGTCTTCGAGCTGACCCCCGCCAGACGTGCGACGTCCTCGAGGGTGGCGCGCTGCTGCACCGTCATGGTTCCTCCTGACCCCGAGGATAGCAGCAGGGCGGCAATGACGACGATAGACATTTCGGCGACATAGGCGACATCGAGCTGTCCCCACCCCGCTATTGAAATCCAGTTCAGCGTTATTTTTCTCGACTTCGAAAGAGACCGGACAGACAGAGACAGCGCTGTCATTCCGTCCTTGTGGCGGCTCCTCCGCACGGCTAACGTGAGCGCCATCGGCGAAGTCGCCGACCCGCACCCGAGTGGTTTCGAAGACGAACCTGACAGGAGACGCACACATGGCACGCACACGGATCGGCGTCGCACTCGCGACGCTCACCGTCGCCGGCATCGCCCTCGCCGGCTGCGCCGGCGGCGGCGCCCAGCCGGCCGGCGACAACACGATCGACGGCGAGGTCGCCGGCGACATCAAGGTCATCACGTGGCGAACGGACCTCGTGGAGGACGGCACGTTCGCGGAGTACGCCAAGGAGTTCCAGAAGAAGTACCCCGACGTGAACGTGACCTTCGAAGGGATCACGGACTACGCCGGCGAGATGCTCACCCGCATGTCGACCACCAACTACGGCGACGTCATCGGCATCCCGGCGATCAAACCCGACCAGTACGAGCAGTTCCTCGAGCCGCTCGGTGACACGTCCTCGTTCGAGGACACCTACCGCTTCCTTCCGGCCGCCAGCTACGACGGCACGCAGTACGGCATCGCCTTCGGCGGCAACGCCAACGGCATCGTCTACAACAAGAAGGTCTTCGAGGAGGCCGGCATCACCGAGCTGCCCACCGACGAGGCGAGCTGGCTCGAGACCCTGCAGAAGGTGAAGGACGGGACCGATGCGATCCCGATGTACACCAACTACAAGGACGGCTGGCCGCTGACGCAGGCCTTCGGCAACCTCGGCGCGATCACGCACGACCCGGACGCGCCCATCACGATGGCCGAGGACCCGGCGCCCTGGACAGAGGGCACCGACGCCTACGCGGTCGACTCCTTCCTCTACGACACCGTCGAGGCGGGGCTCACCGAGGAGGACCCGCTCACCACCAACTGGGAGCAGTCGAAGGTCGACCTCGGCACGGGCAAGATCGCGACGATGCCGCTCGGCTCGTGGGCCATCTCGCAGATGCAGGCGGCCGCCGAGGCCAACGGCGGATCCGCCGACGACATCGGCTACATGGCCTTCCCGGCCAACGTCGACGGAACGCAGTACGCCGTCATCGGCGGCGACTACAACCTCGCCGTGAGCAAGCACTCCAAGGCGAAGGCCGCCGCGTGGGCATGGATCCAGTGGGTCGCGGCCGACTCGGGCTACACCGAGGCGCAGGGCATGATCTCGCCCGTGCTCGACAAGCCGCTCCCCGAGAACCTCGCCGGGTTCGAGGACTCCGGCGTGGAGCTCATGGAGATCAACCCCGCCCCCGCCGGCAAGGAGGGCCTCATCAACGCCGTCGCCGACGACTCGCAGATCGACCTCTACGGGCCCCTCTACCGCCAGAAGCTCATCGACATCGCCCGCGGCGCCGCCGACGGCGACAAGGAGAGCTACTTCGCCGAACTCAACGAGCGCTGGGGCGCATCGGTCGAGAAGCTCGGCTGAGAGAGGCATCCACGATGGCGATCGCAACTCCCGGCTCCGCTCCCGCGGACGCCCCTGCGGTCCTGTCCGCACCCGCCCGGGTGCGCCGGCTTCGCGGCTCGCGCCGCGGGACCGGCGCACCCGGCGCCGGGTCGCGCGGGGCGGGACGCGGGATCGTCCAGCGGCTGACGCCCTGGCTCTTCCTCTCGGGGGCCGTCGGCCTCCTCCTCCTGTTCACGTACTGGCCCGCGCTGAACCTCTTCTACTACTCCGTCACCGACTGGGACGGCATCGACCTCGAGAAGAACCTCGTCGGGCTCGACAACTACATCCAGGTGTTCACCGACCCGCGCATCTTCAGCGTCTTCTGGGTGAGTCTGTACTACTTCGCGGCGTCGTTCCTGCAGATGGGGATCGCCCTCTACTTCGCGACGATCCTCAGCTTCTCGACGCGGTTCTCGAACCTCTTCCGCGGCATCCTGTTCTTCCCATACCTGATCAACGGCGTCGCCATCGGGTTCGTCTTCCTCTACCTCTTCCAGCCCGGCGGCACCCTCGACACCGTCCTCGGCTGGTTCGGCCTCGCCGACCCGCCGCAGTGGCTCGGCGACCCGGACGTCGTCAACTGGTCGCTGGCGGGCACCTCGGTCTGGCGCTACACCGGCCTCAACTTCGTCCTGTTCCTCGGCGCGATCCAGTCGATCCCGCGCGAGCTCTACGAAGCCGCGGAGCTCGACGGTGCCAACAAGTGGCAGCAGTTCTGGTCGATCATCGCCCCCGGCATCCGCCGCATCATCGGCCTGTCGTTCATCCTCGCCATCGCCGGCAGCCTGTCGGTGTTCGAGGTGCCCTTCATCATGACCGGCGGCGCCAACGGTTCCGCGACGTTCGTCATCCAGACCCTGCAGACCGCGTTCTCGTTCCGGCAGGTGGGCCTCGCCTCGGCGATGGCCGTCGTCCTGCTGGTGATCGTCCTTGTCGTCACCTGGATCCAGCGACGCGTGTTCCCCGACGAGAAGGTGGACCTGACGTGACCGCGACCCTGATGCCGCCCACGAAGCCGACGGCGCTCCCCCGGCGCCGGTCCGCGCGGACGCCGCTGCAGCGCCTCGGCAGCCTGAGCGCGACGGCGGCGAAGTACACGAGCCTCGTGATCGCGGCGATCGTGACGCTGCTGCCGCTGTCGGTGCTGCTGTTCGCGGCGATGAAGAGCTCGAGCGAGTATGCGAGCACGGGCCCCTTCGACCCGCCCTCGAACTGGTTCAACGTCGACAACTTCGTGACCGCGTTCACCAGTGGCAAGATGCTCGAGGGCTTCGTCAACACGACGATCGTGCTCGCCGTGTCGCTCGTCGGCACGATCGCCCTCGGCACGATGGCCGCCTACGCCCTCGACCGCTTCCAGTTCCGCGGCAAGAAGGTCGTCATGGGACTCTTCCTGCTCGCGACCCTCATCCCGGGGGTCACGAGCCAGGTCGCGACCTTCCAGCTCGTCAACGGCCTCGGGCTCTACGACACGAAGGCCGCGCTCATCCTGCTGTTCATGGGCACGGACATCATCGCGATCTACCTGTTCATCCAGTTCATGCAGTCCATCCCGATCTCGCTCGACGAAGCCGCCATGATCGACGGGGCGAACCGGTGGACCATCTACTGGCGTGTGGTGCTGCCGTTGCTGCGTCCCGCGATCGCGACGGTCGTCATCATCAAGGGCATCGCCGTGTACAACGAGTTCTACGCCCCCTTCCTCTACCTGCCCTCCGAGGGCATGATCTCCACGTCCCTCTTCCGATTCAAAGGGCCGTTCGGCGCGCAGTGGGAGGTGATCGCCGCCGGGACGCTCGTCGTGATCATCCCGACGCTCATCGCCTTCCTGCTCCTGCAGCGTTGGATCTATCAGGGCCTCACCTCAGGAGCCGTCAAGTGACCCACCTCTCCCGCCGCCCCCTCCACGACGGGTGGACCGTCCGCGCCGCCGCAGGGCCCGTCTCCGACGCCCTCGCGGGTGTCGACGTCGACGCGGTCGTGCCCGGCAGCATCCACGTCGACCTGCTCGCCGAGGGGCGCATCCCCGACCCGTTCCACGGGGACAACGAGTCGCTGCTGGCCTGGATCGGTCTCGTGGACTGGACCTACCGCACCACGTTCGCCTGGACGCCCGACGGCAGCGACCGCCACGACCTCGTCTTCGACGGCCTCGACACGGTCGCGACGATCCGCCTGAACGGCCGCGCCGTCGGCGAGGTCGCCAACCAGCACCGGTCGTACCGCTACGACGTCGCCGCGCACCTGCAGGACGGCGACAACGAGCTCGAGGTCGCCTTCCGCGCGCCCGTGCCCTACGCGAATCAGGCCAGCCTCGACCTCGGTGCCCGCCCGCGCCCCTACCCGCTGCCCTATGAGGCGATCCGCAAGTCCGCCTGCAGCTTCGGCTGGGACTGGGGCATCGCCACCTACACGAGCGGCATCTGGAAGCCGGTGCACCTCGAGTCGTGGTCCACCGCGCGCCTGTCGCGGACGCGCGTCGTCGCGACACCGATGGGCGACGGCGGACGGGTCACCGTCGACGTCGACGTCGAACGGACGGATGCCGCCGGCTCGAACCTGGAGGTGCACGCGATCGTCCGCGGTCCCGGCCTGGACGGCGAGGCGACCGCGAGCGCCGCGGTCGTCGGCGAGACGGGCCGCGTCGAGGTGGACCTCTCGGCCGTCCGACGCTGGTGGCCGGTCGGTCACGGCGAGCAGCCGCTCTACACGGTCGAGGTCGTCCTCCACGCGGCGGGGCGGACGCTGGACGCGACCACCCGACGGGTCGGGTTCCGTACGGTCCACTGGGACACCGAACCGGATGCCGCGGGCACCCCCTACACGCTCGTCGTCAACGACCGGCCGATCTTCGTGAAGGGCGTCAACTGGATCCCCGACGACGCACTCCCCGTGCGCGTCGATCGGGACCGCTACGAGCGCCGACTGCGCCAGGCGATCGACGCGAACGTGAACCTCATCCGCGTGTGGGGCGGCGGCCTCTACGAGTCCGACGACTTCTACGACCTCGCCGACGAACTCGGACTGCTCGTCTGGCAGGACTTCCTGTTCGCCTGCGCCGCCTATCCCGAGGAGGAGCCCCTGCGCTCCGAGATCGAGGCCGAGGCGCGCGAGAACGTCGTGCGTCTGGCGTCGCACGCCTCGCTCGCCCAACTCGTCGGCAACAACGAGAACCTGTGGGGCTTCGAGGACTGGGGCTGGAAGCTGAGCCTGGACGGCAAGAGCTGGGGCGCGACGTACTACTACGAGATGTTCCCGGCGATCATCGCCGAACTCGCCCCGCACGTGCCGTACGCCCCCGGCAGCCCGTTCAGTCCGGAGACGGGGTGGGATGCCGCATCCGGCCGTCAGACCGGACCGCACCCCAACGACGAGAAGCACGGCAGCATGCACCTGTGGGAGCAGTGGAACCGACGCGACTGGTCGACCTACCGCGAGCACACGCCCCGCTTCGTGGCCGAGTTCGGCTGGCAGGCGCCGCCGGCGTGGACGACGCTTGTCGACTCGGTCGACGACAGTCCGCTCACCCCGGAATCGCCGGGCATGATCGTGCACCAGAAGGCGATGGAGGGGAACACGAAGCTCACGAACGGGCTGCTCCCCCACTTCCGGATGCCGGCCGACATGGAGACGTGGCACTGGGCCATGCAGCTGAACCAGGCCCTCGCTGTCGGCGCCGCGCTCGACCACTTCCGCTCGTGGGCGCCGCACACGATGGGCGCCGTCGTGTGGCAGCTCAACGACTGCTGGCCGGTCACCTCGTGGGCGGCGATCGACGGAGCCGAGCGGGTCAAGCCGCTGTTCCACGCGCTGAAGAACGCCTTCGCCCCGCGCGTCGTGACGGTGCAGCCGCGGGACGGCCGGCTCGTCGCCGTCCTCGGCAACGACACCGATGAGACGTGGAGCGTTCCGCTGCGCACCCGACGCGTCTCGTTCGGCGGCGACGTGCTCGCCGACGGCGCGGTGGACGTCTCCGTCGAGGCCCGGGGGACGCTCGCCGTGCCGATCGACACCGACCTGACCACGCCGACGGATGCCGCCGCTGAAGCGCTCGTCGTCGACGCCGACTCCGCGCGCGGGGTCTGGTACTTCGCCGAGCCGCGCGACTCGACGCTCGGCGACCCGGGCCTGACCGTCGCGACGCGCCCGGTCGAGGGCGGCACGGAGGTGAGCATCACGGCGGAGCGCTTCGCCCGCGACGTCTCGCTGCTCGCCGACAAGGTGCACGCCTCCGCGCAGCCGGCGGACGGCTTGCTCACGCTGCTCCCCGGCGAGACCGGGCGCATCGTCGTGCACCACGACGCCGGCGTCGCGCTCGATGCCGCCGCCCTCGCAGATCCGCGCGTGCTCCGCTCCGCCAACCAGCTGGTGACCGGATGACCGCCCTCGAGGGGCCCGTCTGCGGCATGACGTGGGGGTGGACGGGCGTCCGCGGAACGTGGACGACGCCCGCCGCAGCGGCATCCCTCGACGCGATGGCCGACCACGGCGTCACCTGGACGGCGCTCGCGTACGCCGCCGAGCAGGCGACCGCGTTCTCGACCGACATCCCGTTCCGCGACGAGCCGACGGTGACCGAGGACGAGATCGTGCACGCGATCCGCGCCGCGCACGAGCGTGGGATGAAGGTGTGCCTGAAGCCGGTCGTCAACGTCGCCGACGGGACCTGGCGCGCCTTCATCGGCTTCTTCGACTGGGACGTCCCCGGCGAACCGAGCTGGACCGAGTGGTTCGCGTCCTACCGGGCGTTCATCCTCGACGCCGCCCGCATCGCGCAGGCCGAGGGGTGCGCGATGCTCTGCATCGGCTGCGAGATGGTGCGCGCCGACGGGCAGGAGGCGCACTGGCGCGAGCTCATCCGAGCGGTGCGGGAGGTGTACTCCGGACTGATCACGTACAACTGCGACAAGTACCAGGAGGACCGGATCGGCTGGTGGGACGCGGTCGACGTGATCTCGTCCAGCGGCTACTACCCGATCGACGCGTGGCAGGAGAACCTCGACCGGATCGAGGCGGTGGTCGCGGCATCCGGCACGCCCTTCGTGTTCCTCGAGGCGGGCTGCCCGTCGCGGGAGAACTCCCCGATGAGGCCGAACGACTGGGCTCTCGAGGGCGCTCCGTCGGGCCAGGCGCAACTCGACTACTACCGCGCGATGTTCGACGCGTGCGGCGAGCGGGAGTGGGTGTCGGGCTTCTTCCTCTGGGACTGGCCGGCGGAGCTCTACGCCCCCGACGCGGCGGAGGACAACGACGACTACTGTCCATACGGGAAGCCGGCGGGTGAGTTCTTGCGCTCGCACTATCGTGCGCTGACGACGGCTGCCGCGGGAGGAGGACGATGAGCGCGCGCCGCGTGCTGGCCATCGACGCCGGCCAGAGCGACATCAAGGTGAGGGTCGATGACGGCTCCCGTCGGGAGGACCTCGCGTTCCGCGGCATCCACACCGGCGGACCGCTCCTGCCCCAGCTGGCGCGCGTCGTCCACGAGACCCTCGAGCGCACGGGCACCGAACCCGACGTCGTCGCGGCGGGGATCTCGGGACTGACCGACCGCGACGCGGATGCCGACGCGCTGCTCTCGCTCGTCCACGCCGACGGCGTGCGGGCCACGATGCTCGCGCACGATTCGACGACGTCGTTCCTCGGTGCGCTCGGCGACCGGCACGGCGCCGTCGTCGCGGCCGGAACGGGAGTGGTCACCCTGGCCGTCGGCGCGACCGACACGGCCCGTGTCGACGGGTGGGGCTGGATCATGGGCGACGCCGGCAGCGGCTACTGGATCGGTCGAGAGGCGCTCGACGCCGTCATGCGCGCATACGACGGTCGCGGACCGGCGACGCTGCTGACCGACGACGCCCTCGCCCGGTGGCCCGACCTCTCGCAGGCGTACATGGCCCTGCAGGCCGATCACGATCGTGTGCGGGTGGTCGCGTCGCTCGCGCGGGACGTCGCGCGGGCGGCGGATGCGGGCGACGCCGTCGCGCGGGAGATCTCGCACCGTGCCGCGCAGCAGCTCGCGTGGTCCGCTCGGACCGCCGTCCGCCGCGTGCGCACCGACGAGCCGGTGTTCGACGTCTGCGCGATCGGCGGGGTGTTCGCCTCGCGGACGCTGCACGACGCCTTCGAGGCCGCGCTCGGCGAGGGCGCGGGGCTGCGGCTCGTCGCCCCGCAGGGCGTCGGGATCGACGGCGCCCTCGCCCTGGCCGAGATCACGACGGCCCACCCCCTGGGTGCGGCCGTCCACCGCGCCGGCGCGATCTGACCCGCGGCCTGCGTGCCGCCCTGCGGCATCCGCCGCTCTGCCGCAGATTCGGAGATGTGCCCTGGATTCGGACGTGATCGCGCGAACACGTCCGAATCCAGGGCCGGGATCCGAATCCGACGCACGCCCTCGTCTTCTCCACGAACAGGCCGGCGCGGCACGCGCGCACAAGAACCGGCTCCTGCGGGTGTGCACGGCCTCCAGCGCGCCACGCTCACCGTATGGAACTTCGCGCGTTCGTCGACAGTCGCGGTGGCATCGTGCACCGCTCGGTGCTCCTCGCTGCCTGCGCATCCCCGCGGGCGCTGCAACGCGCGGCAGCGCGAGGCGAGATCGAGCGTGTGCGCCGATACTGGCTCGCCACGCCCTCCGCGCCGGCGGATCTGCGCGCCGCAGCACTCTCGACTGCGCGCGTCGCCTGCGTCTCCGCCGCACGTCACCGCGGGTGGTGGATGCCGCCTGAGGTCGATGCGAGGCTGCACTTGCACGTCCTCCCCCACGCGGAGCCTCCGCGCGGCGACCGCGTCGCGCATTGGACGCGGCCGCTCGCCCCCGTGGGACGCGCATCGCTCGTGGAGTCCGTCCACGACGCTCTCGACCACATCTCCGCGTGCGTCGACCGCGAAACCGCGACCGTCCTCTGGGAGTCGGCCTGCCGTGTCGAGAGACTCACGCCCGCCGATCTCCGGCGGGTGCGGTGGCGGTCAGCATCCGCTCGGGAGCTCTGCGACCAGATCACCGGACTGCACGATTCCGGTCTGGAGACGATCTTCGCGGTGAGGATGAGGAGCGCCGGAGTCGCCGTGCGTTTCCAGCAGTTCGTGGCCGGCCACCCCGTGGACGCACTCATCGGCGAGCGACTGGTCGTGCAACTCGATGGCTTCGCTTTCCACTCGACCTCCGCCGACCGCACCCGCGACGTCGCGCATGATCGCGAACTCGTCGCCCGCGGCTTCACCGTGCTGCGGTTCACCTACGCAGAAGTCCTGCACCGCTGGGACAGCGTCGAGCGGGCGATCTCTCGCGCCATCGCCCAGGGCGCGCACCTCTCCACCTGAAGACCCCTCCCCGCGCCGCTCGTCGCCGACACCGCACGCCTCGGATTCGGACATCCGCCTCGGATTCGGACGGGACCGCGCCTGCGCGTCCGAATCCGAGGCCGCGATCCGAATCCGGGACACACCGCACCCCGAACGACGGATGCCGGGGCCCCGACTTCGGGCCCCGGCATCCGTCAGCGGCTCAGCGCCGGCTCAGACGAGCGATTCGCGCCAGGCGCGGTGCAGCTGCGCGAACTTGCCCGTGCCGGCGATGAGGGCGTCGGGGGTGTCGTCCTCGATGATCCGGCCGTGCTCCATGACGAGCACGCGGTCGGCGATCGCCACCGTCGACAGGCGGTGCGCGATGATGATCGCCGTGCGGTCGGCGAGCAGGGTGCCGAGGGCCTCCTGGATCTGCCGTTCGCTCGGGATGTCGAGCGACGCCGTGGCCTCGTCGAGGATCAGCACCGCGGGGTCGGCGAGGAACGCGCGCGCGAACGAGATCAGCTGACGCTGACCGGCCGAGACGCGACCGCCGCGCTTGTTCACGTCGGTGTCGTACCCGTCGGGCAGCTTCTCGATGAAGGCGTCCGCACCGACCGCGCGGGCCGCCGCACGGATCTCGTCCATCGTCGCGTCGGGCTTGCCGAGCGCGATGTTGTCGGCGACGGTCCCGCTGAACAGGTACGCCTCCTGCGTGACCATGACGATCGCGCGGCGCAGGTCCTTCGGGTGCAGCTCCCGCAGGTCGACGCCGTCGAGGGTCACGGCACCCTTCGTCGGGTCGTAGAACCGCGCGACGAGCTTGGCGAGCGTGGATTTGCCGGCGCCCGTGGTGCCCACGAGCGCGATCGTCTGCCCCGCCGGGATGTCGAGCTGGAAGTGCGGCAGGATCGTCTTCGACTCGGAGTACCCGAACGTCACGTCGTCGAAGCGCAGGTGGCCGGTCGCCTGGCGCAGGTCCACGGGTTTCGTCGGGTCGGGGACGGTCGGGTCCTCCTCGAGCACACCTGACACCTTCTCGAGCGCGGCCGTGGCGGACTGGTACGAGTTCAGGAAGAACGCGACCTCCTGCATGGGGGCGAAGAAGTTGCGCACGTAGAGCACCGCCGACAGCAGGAAGCCGAGCTCGAGCGCACCGCTGACCACGCGCAGCCCGCCCCACAGCACGACGGCGGCGAGGGCGAACGAGGCGAGCGCCATCATGGCGGGCTCGAACGTGCCGAACAGGCGGATCGAGCGCATGTTGATGTCGCGGTAGTCGTTTGCGAGGCCGCCGAACTCGTCGTCGTTGGCCGGCTCCTTGCGGAACGCCTTGACGGCGCGGACGCCGGTCATCGTCTCGACGAACTTGACGATCACCTTGGCGCTCACGACGCGCGATTCGCGGTAGACGACCTGCGAGCGCAGGTAGAACCAGCGCATGAGGAAGAACAGCGGGATGCCCATGAAGGCGAGCACGAGGCCGGACTGCCAGTCGAGCAGGATCAGCGCGACGAGCGTGAACCCGCCGTAGAGCAGGCCCGAGACCAGCTCGTTGAGTCCGCCGTCGAGCAGCTCGCGGATCGTGTCGAGGTCGCTCGTCTGACGCGAGATGATGCGGCCGGATGTGTACGACTCGTGGAACTCGAGGCTGAGCTTCTGCGTGTGCAGGAAGATCCGCTTGCGGAGGTCCAGCATGACGGCCTGGGTCAGCCGCGCCACCACGACGGCGTACCAGCCGATGAGTGCCGCACCGCCGATCGCGGACACGAGGAAGACTGCCACGACGGCGATCGTCGGCATCCAGTCGGCCTCTTTCTGGACAGCGGGCAGGGCGTTCGCGATGCCCCAGCCGACGAGCGCCGGGCCGGCCACGCGGAGCACCGTCGAGACGACCAGCACGATGCCCGCGAGGACGAGCTGCATCTTCAGCGGCGTGACGAGCGACCCGAGCAGTCGCAGCGAGCGTCGCCGGATCTGCCGGCTCTCCTCGCGGGTGTAATCGGAGCGGTCTTCGCCGCTGGTGCCCGTGACGGTGCTCACAGGGACACCTCCCTCTTTTGCTGACGTTCCTGCTCGTCCTCGAGGCTCGAGATGACGTGCCGGTAGTGCTCGCTGGTGCGCAGGAGCTCGGAGTGCGTGCCGACGGCGGTGATGCGCCCCTCTTCGAGGAGGGCGACGCGGTCGGCGAGCGTGACGGTGGACGGCCGGTGGGCGACCACGAGGGCCGTCGTCTCGGCGAGCACCACGCGGAGGGCGTCCTCGACGAGCGCCTCGGTGTCGACGTCGAGAGCCGACAGCGGGTCGTCGAGTACGAGGACGGCCGGGCGGGCGGCGACGGCGCGGGCCAGTGCGAGACGCTGACGCTGACCGCCCGAGAGGCTCAGCCCCTCTTCGCCGATGACGGTGTCGACGCCGTCGGGCAGGTCGTCGACGAACGCCGCCTGCGCCACCTGCAGGGCTTCGCGCAGGACGCGCTCACCCTCGGGGCTGTGCGGATCGAGGTCCTCACGACCGAGGAGGACGTTCTCGCGCACGGTCTGCGAGAACAGCGTGGCGTCCTCGAAGGCCATGCCGACGTGACGGCGCAGCTCGGTCAGCGCCAGGTCACGGACGTCGACGCCGTCGAGCAGCACGCGGCCTCCGGTGACGTCGTAGAGGCGTCCGGGCAGAGTCGTGAGCGTTGTCTTGCCCGAGCCGGTGAGACCGACGAGCGCCATGGTCTCGCCCGGCCGCAGTGACAGGTCGATGCCGTCGAGCAGGTCTCGCTCGGTGGCCGCGGCATCCTGATACCGGAACCGCGCCCCCTCGAAGACCAGCTCGCCGCGGGGTTCGGCGATCGAGACGGGGTTCTCGGGGTCGACGATCGTGTTCTGCTCGTCGAACACCTCGAAGATGCGGTCCGTCGCGGTGCGCGCGTCGACGAGGAACGAGAACAGGAACCCGATGGACTCGACGGGCCACCGCAGAATGGTCGCCATCGCGAAGAAGGCGATGAGCGCCGCGGTGTCGATCTGCTCCACCGAAACGAGGTAGATGCCCGCGCCCAGGCACAGCGCGAACGCGATGTCGGGAAGCAGCACCAGCCAGAACCAGATCCAGCCGACGGCCTTGGCCTTGCTGATCTCGGTCTCGCGGAGCGTCTCCGCCTGACGCGTGAACTTGCGCAGGGCGTGGCTGCCGCGGCCGAAGGCCTTGAGGACACGGATGCCGTGGACCGACTCCTCGACGGCGGTCGCCAGGTCGCCGGCCTGGTCCTGGCTCTGCCGCGAGAGCATGCCGTAGCGGTTCTCGAAGACGTAGCCGGCGATCCACAGCGGTGCGGAGACGACGACGAAGATCGTGCCGAGCAGCCAGTGCCAGCTGAACAGGATGACGGAGCCGACGACGATCGTGATCATGTTCACGACCAGCAGCACGACACCGAAGGCCATCCATCGACGGATGAGGCCGATGTCCTGCATCATGCGGCTGAGCAGCTGGCCGGACTGCCAGCGGTCGTGGAAAGCGACCGGCAGCCGCTGCAGGCGCGCGTAGAAGTCGGTGCGCAGCTCGTACTCGACGGCGGTGGCCGGGGCGAGCACGAACCAGCGGCGCGCCCACACCATGAGCGCCTCGAGGAGGCCGAGCAGCAGCACGGCGCCGGCGCCGAGGGCGATCAGCCACGGGTCACCCGAGGCGATGGGGCCGTTCGTGCCGACGATCTGCTCGAGCACGAGGGGGATGGTGAGACCCAGCAGACTCGCGATGAGCGCACTGAGGGCGCCGAGCCCCAGGCGCGGGAGCACGGGCTTCGCGAAGGGGATCAGGCGGGCGAGGGAACGGGCGGTGGACAGACGGGGATGCGTCGAGGAGGTCATGATCCTGCACAGGTGAGGAGCGGATGCCGAAGCGGCGAGGAGCGCACGGGGGCGCGGACGATCGGGGTCTCGGGGACCCGTCGAGGGAGAACGATGAAAGGCGCGGGAAGCTTCCGCGCGAGGTCAGACCTCGGTCGTCATCCCCGACGGACGGGGCGTCCGGCGACGAGGAAGGCGGCGGACTTCGTGTAGACGATCTCCGGGGACATGGCTTCCTCCTTGATGGGGCCGGACGAGGCGCCCGCATCGTGCGGGAGCCCTCCAGGATATCCCTGAGGATTCGCTGTAAACAAGCGCTTACTCAGATGGATTGATCATTTCCCCGATTCGCGCTGCAGCAGGCTCTGCTTCACGTGCAGCCCCCAGGCGAACCCGCCGAGCGCTCCCCCGGTGCGGAGGACCCGGTGGCACGGGACGAACAGCGCCGGCGCGTTGCGCGCGCAGATGGATGCCGCGGCCCGGACCGCGTTCGGCGATCCGAGGTGGGCCGCGAACTCGCGGTACGTGAGCGGCCCCCCGGCCGGGATGCGACGCAGGGCCGCCCACCCGGCGGTCTGCAGGGCGGTGCCGTACTGCATCACGGGCACGTCGTCGATCGCGGTGAGGTCGCCGTCGTAGTACGCGAGCGTCCGCGCCGCCGCCTGCGTCCGCCCCGGCGCGACGTGCGGCGGCACGCGGTCTGCGCGGAGGCGCCCGAGGATGCGCTCGGGGTCGTCCGTCCACCCGGACGACAGCACCCGACCGTCGTCCTCGAGGATCGTGAACGGGCCGTCGGGGGTGTCGATGGTCTGCAGGATCGCGGTCATGAGGCGGCCTTCCGGGAAGAGGGATCGAGGTCCACGGCACGCCAGGCCTGCGTGACGGGCGCGGCGCACCAGAGGTGCGCCATGAGGTAGCTGCGCCAGGGCGCGACCCGCGCCGCCCAGGCGGTCAGGCCTTTCGCGTCCGACGGGATGCCGGCGGCCGCCGCTCCCGCCCGGGCCGCGACGTCGCCGGGCAGCAGGACGTCGGGGTCGCCGAGCACCCGCATGCGCACGTAGTCGGCGGTCCACGGCCCGATCCCCGGGAGGGCGAGCAGGGCGGCGCGCTGTTCGTGGGTGTCGTCGCCGGGTCCGAGCCGGAGCGAGCCGTCGGCGAGGGCCGTCGCCGCGTGGACGATGGCGCGGATGCGCGCGCCCGGTCCCCGCAGCACCTCGGCACCGTGCTCGGCGACGGCCTGCGGCGTCGGGAACAGGACGGCGGGTCCGAGCGGCGTCTC
>NZ_JAMXSA010000129.1:0-1079 GCF_024124465.1 Microbacterium sp. CnD16-F | reverse complement strand
GGTCTGTCGGCCACGTTCACGCCGCTGATGACGACCGCCCTCGGGTCGGTCGAGCCTCGTCTGTACTCCTACGCGAGCGCCGTCGTCGGCAGCCTGCAGCAGGTGGCCGGCGCGGCCGGCGCAGCCCTGTTCATCACCATCATGACCGTCGTCTCCGCGAGCGGCGTCGACGCCGGGCTCGGCGAGGGTCCGGCCTTCGTCGACGGCGTGCAGCGCGCGTTCCTCGTCGGCGCGATCCTCAGCCTCGTGCTCGTCGCCTTCTCCCCCTTCCTGCGCAAGGCGAGCGGGTCGGGGGAGGTCGTGCACTGAGGGTCTGACCCTCGCTGGTGCGCAGGCGGGGGGGTCTCGTCCTGATGGTGCGCTGCCGCAGGGGCCTGGGGTTGCTGGTGCGCTGCCTCGGCCTTCGCTGGTGGTGGTCTCCGAAAGGGGCCTCGACCGGCAGCGGGCCTGGAGGTGACTTCGGGTCTCGGGGTCTGGCCCGGGCCCGCCCATGGACGCACGATTCTTCGTTTCTGCGTCCTGGGGCCCAAGAGTCTGCGTTCGCGTGTCCTATCGGTGGATCTGCAACCGCAGGAGCGCTCCTCCGGTTGCAGATCCACCGATGGCGAGCGCGGGGCGGCAGGGATTCTCCCTTCGCGTGGAACGGTCCACGAGAAGGGAGAATCTCGCGTCACCCCAACGCAAAGGGCAGCCACGATTCTTCATTCACGCGTGCGAGACCTGACGCTTCTGCGTTCGCGACGGGATCCCGTAGGCAACGCAGAATCCTTGCCCTCCCGCACACGGACGCAGAATCTTGTGTCCACCCCAGCACCAGCCCACAGACCGAGACCCCGTACCAGCTCCGGTGCCAGCCGCCCGGTCGAGGCCCTTTCGGAGACCAGACACAGCGAAGGCCGAGGCAGCGCTCCAGTAGGTCGAGACGCCCTGCGGCAGCGCAGCAGCAAGCACAAGCCCCCCGCGGCGGCGCAGCAGCAAGGTCACGACCATCGGCGGCAGCGCACCAGCACCACCCACCTCCCCCCCCTGCCGCACCGCGCGTGGTGGCGGTGCGTGGGACGATGACGGCATGGACGTCC
>NZ_JAMXSA010000128.1:0-1099 GCF_024124465.1 Microbacterium sp. CnD16-F | reverse complement strand
TGGCCGTCGACCACGCCGGCCGTCGGCTGGGCCGGGGTGCCGGCTACTACGACCGCGCCCTGGCCGGCCTCCCCCAGCGGCGTCGGCCGCTGCTGGTGGCCGTCGTGCACGCCGAGGAGCTCCTGGCCGAGGTGCCGCACGAGCCGCACGACCTGCCGGTCGACGTGGTCGTCACCGAGAACGGCGTGTTCCGCGTGCCCGAGGCGCCGGTCTAGCTCCCGAGCCGCTCCGCGTCGCGGATCTCGCCCACGAGCTCCTCCAGCACGTCCTCGAGCATGATCACGCCGAGCACCTGCCCGGACCCGTCGGCCACCCGCGCCATGTGGGAGCCCTTGGCCTGCATGACCCGCAGCGCCTCGTAGAGCCCCGACCCTGCCCCGACGGTCGACAGCGGCCGCAGCCACTTGTCGGCGATGGGCGCGCGGCGCGCGACGTCGTCGGTCTCGAGCACGTCCTTGATGTGCAGGTAGCCGGCGAGGTCGCCGTCGGCGTCGACGACGGGGAAGCGCGAGAAGCCGGTGTCGGCGCACGCCCGCTCGACGTCGGCCGGCGTCGCCTCCGGCGCGACGGTCACGAGTCCGTCGCGCGGCAGCAGCACCTGCTCGACCCGTCCGTCGTGGAACTCCAGGGCACCCTGCACGAGTCCGTACTCGTCGTCGTCGAGCAGACCCTCGCGACGCGACTCGTCGACGAGGCCCGCGACCTCGTCGTGGGAGTAGGTCGAGGCGACCTCCTCCACCGGCTGCACGCCGAGCAGGCGGACCGCGAGGTTGGCGATGCCGTTGAGCACGACGACGAGCGGCCGCAGCACGGCGATGACGAGCAGCATGAACGGACCCAGCACGAGCGCGGCGCGGTCGGGCTGCACGAGCGCGAGGTTCTTGGGCACCATCTCGCCGAACACGACGTGCAGGAAGACGACCACCGACAGCGCGATCACGAACGAGATCGGGTGCACGAGGCTCTCGGGCACGTGGGCGAGCTCGAACGCCGGCTCCATCAGGTGCGCGAGCGCGGGCTCGCTGATGGCACCGAGGCCGAGCGAGCAGATCGTGATGCCGAGCTGGGCAGCCGCCATCGCGAGCGTGACGTTCTCGAC
>NZ_JAMXSA010000127.1:0-1107 GCF_024124465.1 Microbacterium sp. CnD16-F | reverse complement strand
AACCTCGCCCGCGAGGTCGTGCTCGGCTCCGCGCTGTCGCCCGAGACGCCCGCCGAGGACATCCAGCAGGCCTGTGGCACGGGTCTGCAGGCCGCCTTCCAGGTCGCGGCCAAGATCCAGCTCGGCAAGATCGAGTCCGGCATCGCCGGCGGCACCGACACCACGTCGGACGCCCCGCTGGCCATCGGCGACAAGCTCCGCAAGATCCTCATCGAGGCCAACAACGCCAAGGACACCAAGGGCCGGCTCGCCGCCCTCGCCAAGGTGCGCCCGGCCTACCTCGCACCCGACCAGCCGCGCAACGCCGAGCCGCGCACGGGCCTGTCGATGGGTGACCACCAGGCCCGCACCACCCACGCCTGGGGCATCACGCGGGAGGCGCAGGACGAGCTTGCCGCGCTGTCGCACCAGAACCTCGCGAAGTCCTGGGACGAGGGCTGGCAGGACGACCTCGTCACCCCGTTCCACGGCGTCACGAAGGACAACCACCTGCGTCCCGACTCCACGGTCGAGAAGCTGGCGAAGCTGCGGCCGGTCTTCGGCAAGCAGCTCGGCGACGAGGCGACCATGACGGCCGGCAACTCCACCCCGCTGTCCGACGGCGCCTCGGTGGCGCTGCTCGCCTCGGAGGAGGAGGCGGAGCGTCGCGGCTGGACCAAGCGCGCCTACTTCGTCGACTACGAGACCGCCGCCGTCGACTACGTCAGCGGCGCCGAGGGCCTGCTCATGGCCCCGGCCTACGCCGTCCCGCGCATGCTCGCCCGCAACGGCCTGACGCTGCAGGACTTCGACTACTACGAGATCCACGAGGCGTTCGCCGGCCAGGTCGCGTTCGTGAAGCCGCAGTCGGCGTTCTTCGAGCGGTTCGGGTCGCGCGGCGTCGCGATCCTGGAGCGCACGCTGCAGGACCTGCGCCACACCGGCACGCTCACCGTGCTCGACGTCAAGCGCGGCGACATCGGCTCGACCGCCTCCGCCTACGCCGAGGCCTACCTCGACGAGGACAGCCCGATGGCGGCCGACGCGGTGACCGTGAGCCCGTTCCTCGGGTTCGGGTCGCTCGCGCCGTTCCTGGAGGAGGCCGAGAAGAACGACGCCGGCGTCTTC
>NZ_JAMXSA010000126.1:0-1115 GCF_024124465.1 Microbacterium sp. CnD16-F | reverse complement strand
TGCTCGTGGACGAGCGTCCGGCCCAGCTCGCTGGCGTCGATCGGTCCGGTCACGGTCTGGACGGTGGTCATCGGGGTCCCTTCGGAGTTGAACTCAGGTTCAGGTCCAAGCTGGGGTACAGCGTGTCCCAGGTCACAGGTCACCGTCAAGCAGCCGATGCCACGGGCTCACTTGAATCCGGATTCAGGTTCATCTACGCTGCGGGGACCTGACCCGAGGAGCACCCCGACCATGACCACGACCCCCGCCGTCCCCCGTCCCACGTCGATCCAGGAGCTGCAGGACCTCGTCGGTTCCGACCTCGGCCCGACCGCGTGGCACGACATCACGCAGGAGCGCGTCGACGCGTTCGCGGAGCTGACCGGCGACCACCAGTGGATCCACGTCGACCCGGCGCGCGCCGCCGACAGCGCGTTCGGCGGCACCATCGCCCACGGGCTGTACAGCCTCCCGCTCGGCCCCCGGTTCATGGAGGACCTGATGGCCTTCGACGGGTTCGCCCACAGCCTCAACTACGGCTACGAGAAGGTGCGCTTCCCGGCGCCGCTCCCGGTGGGCTCCCGCATCCGCATGCACGCCACGGTCGTCTCGGTCGACGACGTCGGCGGCGGGTCGGCCCACATCGTCACGCGCCAGACGTTCGAGCGCGAGGGGTCGGACAAGCCGATCTGCGTCGCGCACTCGGTCGGTCGCTTCACCGAGTACCCCGGGGGCAGCGGCCGATGACCGTCGCACGGCAGGTCCGCCTGCGCGCCTGCCCCGTCGGACTGCCCGACGCCGACACCTGGGACGTGGTCGACTCCGAGCTCCCCGCGCTCGGCGACGGCGAGGTGCTGGTCCGCGTGACGCACCTGTCCCTCGACCCCGCCATGCGCGGCTGGTTGAACGACGTCCGCTCCTACGTGCCGCCCGTCGGCGTCGGCGAGGTCATGCGCGCGTTCGGCGTCGGCACGGTCCTGGAGTCCCGCTCGCGCGAGCACGCGGTCGGCGACGCCGTCAGCGGTCTCACCGGCGTGGCCGACCACGCCGTCGTGCGCGGCAGCGACCTCTCCCCCGTCGACCTCGACGCCGCCCCGGCTCCCACGTGGCTCGGCGCACTCAGCATGCCCGGTCTC
>NZ_JAMXSA010000125.1:0-1141 GCF_024124465.1 Microbacterium sp. CnD16-F | reverse complement strand
CGAACGCGGTGAGGCATGGCGCCAGATCGGGGTGGCGTGGCAGGTCGCGACCGTCGTCGGGGCGCCCCTGGCGGCGAGCCTGCGCGGCCTCGCCGAGGCGCTCCGCGACGCCCATCAGGCGCGCGACGACGTGCGCACGGCGCTCGCCGAGCCGCAGACGACGGCCCGCCTCATCGCGTGGTTGCCCCTCGTCGCGTTGGGGCTGGGCGCGGCGCTCGGGTTCGACCCGTTCACGGCCCTCGCCACGCCGGCAGGCGCCGTCTGTCTCGTGGCCGGAGGGTCGCTGATGCTCCTGACCCACCGGTGGACCCGCGCCCTCGTCGCCCGGGCGCAGCCCGGGGACGACATCCCGGGGCTCGATGCCGAGGTGATCGCGATCGCGCTCTCGGGCGGCGTCTCCATCCCGCGCGCGATCGAGGTCGCGGCGGCGGCGTCGGGCCTCGCGCCGTCGAGCGAGACGGGCGCGGTGCTCGCGCTCTCCCGCTCCGCCGGCGCCCCCGTCGTCGAACTGCTGCGAGCGGATGCCGCGGCCCGCCGTCAGGCGGCGCGGACGGAGGGCCGGCTGCGCGCCGCCGCCCTGTCCGGTCGGCTTCTGCTGCCGCTCGGGGTCTGCACCCTCCCCGCGTTCCTGCTGCTCGGCGTCGGCCCGATGCTGCTCTCGGTCCTCACCACGACCCCGCTCACGCTGTGAGCCCTAGACGTGCCCACATCCACAACCCACATCGGAGGAGATCATGACATCCCACGACCTGCCCACCCTGACCCGCCGTCGCGCGGCGGAACTGTTCGCCGACGAGACCGGCGCGGCGACCGCCGAATACGCCATCGCGACGATGGCGGCCGTCGCCTTCGCGGGCCTGCTCGTCATCATCATGCGCTCGGACGAGGTGCGCGGCATCCTCACCGACCTGGTCCGGCGCGCCCTGACCGTCTCATGAGGCGCGACGAGCGGGGATCGGTCGCGGCGGAGTTCGCCGTGACGGTCCCCGCCGTCGTCCTCGTGCTCGTGCTCGCGGTCTCGGCGCTCTCCGTGGGCGGTCGGCAGGTGCGGCTCGAGCACGCCGCCGCGCAGGCGGCGCGTCTGGCCGCTCGGGAGGAGCCCGCCGACCGGGTGGTCGCCGCCGCGCGCGCCCTCGCCTCG
>NZ_JAMXSA010000124.1:0-1194 GCF_024124465.1 Microbacterium sp. CnD16-F | reverse complement strand
CCTCGACGAGCGCGAGCACCTGCTCCGCCGACTCGACCTTCGGCACAAGGATCGCGTCGGGACCGGCCTGGCTCGCCGCCTCGACGTCCGCGTCGTGCCACTCGGTGCCGATCGAGTTCACGCGGATCGCCAGCTCGCGATGGCCGTACTCGCCGGACCGGACCGCCGCGACCACGTTCTCGCGACCCTGGACCTTGGCGTCCGGGGCCACCGAGTCCTCGAGGTCGAGGATCAGCGCGTCGGCGTCGATCGACTTCGCCTTCTCGAGCGCGCGCTCGTTCGCGCCCGGCATGTACAGCACCGAGCGGCGGGGACGGATGGGGGCGGGAGTGGTGCTCACAGGGCGTACAGCTCCTTCAGCTCGGGGTCGCGCTCGGCCAGCTCACGGGCCAGGTCCAGCATCACGAGGCACTGCTTGCAGGACGCGTCGTCCTCCATCTTGCCGTTGATCATGACCGCACCGGAGCCGTCGCCCATCGCCTCGACGACCTCCTTCGCGTGCGCCACGTCCTCGGCGCTCGGGGAGAACACCTTCTTCGCGATGTCGATCTGCACCGGGTGCAGGCTCCACGCGCCCACGCAGCCCAGCAGGAACGCGTTGCGGAACTGGTCCTCGCACGCCACGACGTCCTTGATGTCGCCGAACGGGCCGTAGAACGGGAGGATGTCGTTCGCGGCGCAGGCGTCGACCATGCGCGCGATCGTGTAGTGCCACAGGTCCTGCTGGTAGGTCGTGCGACCCCCGGTGAGGTCCTCACCCGTCGGGTCCTGACGCACCAGGTAGCCCGGGTGCCCGCCGCCGACACGCGTCGTCTTCATGCGACGGCTCGCCGCGAGGTCGGCCGGGCCGAGGCTGATGCCCTGCATGCGCGGGCTCGCCGCCGCGATCTCCTCGACGTTCGTCATGCCGAGCGCGGTCTCGAGGATCGCGTGCACCAGCAGCGGCTTGCGCACGTTCCCCTTCGCCTCCAGCTGCGCCAGCAGCCGGTCGACGTAGTGGATGTCCTGCGCACCCTCCACCTTCGGCACCATGATGACGTCGAGCTTGTCGCCGACCTCCGTCACCAGCGTCGTCAGGTCGTCGAGGACCCACGGCGAGTCGAGGCTGTTCACGCGCACCCAGAGCTGCGTGTCGCCGAAGTCGGTCGCCTTCGCGATGTCGACGAGACCCTGGCGAGCGGCCTCCTTCTTCTC
>NZ_JAMXSA010000123.1:0-1204 GCF_024124465.1 Microbacterium sp. CnD16-F | reverse complement strand
GCCTTCGGCACGCCCTCGCCGGCCAGCCTCCGGATCAACGCCCAGTCCTCCAAAGTGATCACTCTCCAATCGTTGAGTGTTCACTTTTCAAGCGCCGCTACTGTCCAGTTTTCGAGCGCCGTCGACAAGTGGAGCCTCACCGTCAACCTCGGGGTCGGGCGCTGGCTCGTGAGCCTCTGCCGCCCGTAGTTGTGCGGCTGCCTGCGCGGCTTCAGCATCGACAGATTCATGATGGGCGGCGGCCTGGAGCACGGTGCGTGATTGACGAATCAAGATCGCCGTGAGATGCGTTGACGCGACGAGCACGACTGGAGGTACGGAAGCAACCAAAGCAGCGATCAAGTCGGGCACGTCGGGGTCTGCTGCAACGAGCGCGTGTACTGCGTTCGCAGCGACCGAGACACCCGCGCCGAGAACGAGCAGCAGCCACGGATACCAGACCACCCGTGTACCAGCCAGCGCGAACACTGCGAGCGTCGCCACGACGATGATGCCGTCTACGATCAACGGCCACAGCCACGCCAGATCAGGGTCGATGCCGCTGCGCGCGGCGAGGCCATGCAGCGCGGTGAAACTGAGGATGAACGCGGTGGCAGCAAGGAGAATCGTGCCCGCTTCAGCAGCGAAAACCGCGACCCGCAGCACCCGGAACGAGATACGCGCGGTATTCATGAGCGTACCCACCCGGCATCGCCATACGAATGGCCCGCGCGAGGAGATCCCGGCATCGCTGAGCGGGCCGACTGCGGCGACTGTTGCTGCCCGGTGGTCGGGTGTGCTCGTTCCCACGCGGAGTCGATCGTTCGCAGAATCTCCCGCTCACCAAGCCCCGCTTGCTCCGCTGCGGGGAGCAACACCCTCACGATGTCGGCCTTGGCGATGCCGTCCTCGGTCATCCTACAAGACATGAAGTACAACGCCCAGTTCCGGTTCCCCTCGGGCTGCGCCGCCACCCATCTGGCCCGCCCAGCATCACTGTTTCGCGCTTCACGAGGCGTGCTCGGCACCGGGCGGGCGCGGGCAGGCTTAGGCGGTGCGAGCAACTCGAGCAACCGCTGCGCATCCACCGGAGCGGTGGGAGTAGTGCCCCGTAGAGTGGTGTAACGATCCCGGCCAGTAAACGTCAGCGTGGCCACCGGGATCTTCCTTCGAGGAAACTCTCACATCCCACTCGAAAGGCGTCACACCGATGACCACTCCCTCT
>NZ_JAMXSA010000122.1:0-1205 GCF_024124465.1 Microbacterium sp. CnD16-F | reverse complement strand
CCGGGCCACCGGCGACCCGTCCGTGCGCCATCGCGGCGGCCGCGTCGACGACCTGGTCGACGATCTCGGCCGTGCTCATGTTGCGCTGCAGGCCGCCCTGGCCGGTCGCGCAGAACGGGCAGGCCATGCCGCAGCCGGCCTGGCTCGACACGCACACCGTCGCGCGCTCGGAGTAGCGCATCAGCACCGACTCCACGAGGGCGCCGTCGAACAGGCGCCACAGCGTCTTCAGGGTCGTCCCCTGGTCGGCCTCCTGGACCTTGACGGTCGACAGCAGAGGCGGGAGCAGGGCCTGGGCGATGGCGTCGCGCTGCGCCGCCGGGAGGTCGGTCATGGCCTCCGGGTCCCGCTGCAGGCGCGCGAAGTAGTGGTGCGCGACCTGCTTCACCCGGAAGGCGGGCAGGCCGAGCTCCTCGGCCGCGGCCTTGCGCTCGTCGGCGGAGAAGTCCGCGAGGTGACGCGGAGGCTTCCCGCGACCGCGCGGGGGCTCGAGGACGAGCGGCAGGGTCTTGATGGGCTCGCTCACCGCACCATCCTCCCAGCCCGACCCCAGCGCTGTCGAAACGCGCGGGCCGGGCCGGGCCGGCTCACGCCGGGACGGGGTGCGGGTCTCGCGCCAGGGCGGCGACGAAGTCGAGCTTGTCGAGCACCGGCGGCGGGATGACGAACGGGTAGAGGTCGTCTGCGCCCATCGCCCGGTTGATCTGGTTGAGCGCCGTGGACAGCGGGATCCAGACGCCCGTGACGAGGTCGCTGAACAGGGTGAAGGCACTCGGGTCGACCGTGGTCAGGCCGTAGGCTCGCGCGGTCTCGACGGTGTCGCTGATGTGCATCCAGTGCGCGAAGGTCTCCGCGAAGTCCTCGAACGGGTGCATCGTCGCGTAGGTGCTGATGTAGGACTCCTGCCAGTCCTCCGGCGGGCCCTCGCTGTAGTGCCGGTCGATCTCGGCCTGGTAGTCCTTCGACTCGTCGCCGAAGAGCTCCCGGCACGCGTCCATCCGCTCCTCGCCGCGCACGAGCACGGACTCGAAGTAGTGGCCGACCTCGTGGCGCAGGTGGCCCAGCATCGTGCGGTAGGGCTCGTCGAGCTCGGACTGCACCTTCACGCGGTGCGCGTCGTCGCCCTCGGCGAGGTCGATCGTGATGACACCGTCGGCGTGGCCGATGACGACGTTCTCCTCCACGCTCGACAGCATGTCGAAGCA
>NZ_JAMXSA010000121.1:0-1268 GCF_024124465.1 Microbacterium sp. CnD16-F | reverse complement strand
CGGCTGGGGTCGGCGCACGCGTCGACCACCTCGGCGAACGCGGTGTCGATGGTGACCGTCAGCCGGCGCACGGCCTGGCGCAACGACCGCGAGACCCGCAGCGCCGACGGCTCCAGCACACCGCGCTCGACCGGCGACCACCACAGCAGGTCGCCCTCGTCCGGCATCGGGAAGGCACCGTGCCGGTAGGCCTCGACCACCGTCGACGGCTCGAGGTCGGCGCCGGCCGCGACGCAGTCGGACCGTGGCCACATGTCGGGGCGGAACTCCCACGGGGACGGGGGCAGCGGGACGGCGGGCACGTCAGGCCTCCAGCACGCGGCCCAGGTGGTGCGCGGGCATGTCGCCCCACTCGCGCCACTCCTCGTCGGTGGCACCCTCGAGGGAGTCCCACCAGGTCAGGGCACGGTTGACGGGCTGGGTGAAGGCCGTGGCGGCGCGCAGCTCGGCCAGGTCGCGCGGGTCGGCGACGTCGGACCACATCTCGGAGTAGGTGGCGAGCACGTCGTCCCAGGCCAGCTCGCTCCGCGTCGTGATCCAGCCGTAGGGCACGCTCAGGACCTCGAGCGCGTGCGCCCACTGCATGTCGCCGAAGTCGAACACGCGCAGGTCGGCGAAGGCGTTCCACGGGTGCACGTCACCATGCTGCACCGTGACCGGGACGCTCGACGACGCGAGGCGCGCGACCGCCTCGAGGAGCTGGTCCCGACGTCCGGCCAGCGCGGTGGCGCCGGCGTGGTCGAGCGCCGAGGGGTGCTCGGTCGGCAGCGACGCGAGGCGGTCGAGCAGGGCGTCGAAACGGGCTGGGACGGTCTCGGGCGAGCAGTCGGGGACGCCGGTGGCGAGCACGGCGTCGCGACGGTCGACGAGACGCCGTTGCAGGCGGGCGGTCGCGATCATGACGCCGCGCCAGTCGGCGAGGGTCGGCTCGCGGGAGTCGCCCAGTGTCACGCCGCGGTCGGCGGTGAGCATCCACCCCCGGGTGGGGTCGACCGCGAGCGGCGCGGCCACCTGGTCGGGCGCGACGTCGGCCAGCAGGGCGTGCAACGCCGGCTCGAACGCCATCGACCGGCAGCTCGCCTTGAACCAGAGGCGCCCGCGGTCGGTGGGCACCACCAGCTGGGTCGACCACGGCCTCACCCGACGTTGCTCGATCGGGCCGGCGAGCGCGTGCCCGGCCTCCTCGGCGCGGACATGGATCCAGGCGTGCGCCTCCTCGAGCCAGCCCGGCGACGTGACGTGCCGGCTGAACGCCTGGTCCATGCGCC
>NZ_JAMXSA010000120.1:0-1300 GCF_024124465.1 Microbacterium sp. CnD16-F | reverse complement strand
GGGGGCGATGAGCGCGCACCAGCACGACCACGACGACGCCTACGTCGTCGGCGTCGACTACGGCACACGCTCGGGGCGCGCCCTCGTGGTGCGCGTGTCCGACGGCACCGAGCTGGGCTCGGCCGTGCACCCCTACCGGCACGCGGTGCTGGAGCGGAGCCTGCCGTCGAGCCTGACCGGTGGCGCCGAGGTCGCGCTGGAGCCCGACTGGGCGCTGCAGGTGCCGCAGGACTACCGCGAGGTGCTCCAGGTCGCCGTCCCCGCCGCGGTCGAGGCCGCCGGCGTCGACCCGAGCCGCGTGATCGGCATCGCCACCGACTTCACCGCCTGCACGATGGGCCCGACCCGGGCCGACGGCACGCCGCTGAACGAGGTCGACGGGTACGCCGACCGGCCGCACGCCTACGTCAAGCTCTGGAAGCACCACGCCGCCCAGGCGCAGGCCGACCGCATCAACGCGCTCGCCGAGCAGCGGGGGGAGTCGTGGCTCGCCCGCTACGGCGGCCTGCTGTCGTCGGAGTGGGAGCTGGCCAAGGGGCTGCAGCTGCTCGAGGAGGACCCCGACGTCTACGCCCGCACGGAGCGGTGGGTCGAGGCGGCCGACTGGATCGTCTGGCAGCTGTGCGGCGCCTACGTGCGCAACGCGTGCTCCGCGGGCTACAAGGGCGTCCTGCAGGACGGCGCCTACCCCTCGGCCGACTTCCTCGCAGCGCTCAACCCGGCGTTCGCCGACTACGTCGAGACCAAGGTCGAGCAGCCGATCGGCCAGCTCGGCGACCGCGCCGGCTCCCTGTCCGCCCGTGCCGCCGCATGGACCGGGTTGCCCGAGGGCATCGCGGTGGCCGTCGGCAACGTCGACGCGCACGTCAGCGCCCCCGCCGCGCAGGCCGTCGACCACGGCCAGATGGTGGCCATCATGGGCACCTCCACGTGCCACGTGATGAGCGCCGGGGTGCTGCGCGAGGTGCCCGGGATGTGCGGTGTGGTCGACGGCGGCATCGTGGCCGGGAGCTGGGGCTACGAGGCCGGGCAGAGCGGCGTCGGCGACATCTTCGGGTGGTTCGTCGAGCACGGCGTGCCGCCCTACGTGCACGCCGAGGCGGCCGCCGCCGGCCGCAGCGTGCACGAGCACCTCACCGCCCTCGCCGCCGAGCAGGAGGTCGGCGAGCACGGGCTCGTCGCGCTCGACTGGCACAGCGGCAACCGTTCCGTGCTGGTCGACCACGAGCTCTCGGGTCTCGTCGTCGGCCAGACCCTCGCGACCCGGCCGGAGGACGTGTACCGCGCCCTCATCGAGGCG